>CP076745.1:1213574-1516968 GCA_019262145.1 Candidatus Methanogranum gryphiswaldense
AGATGGCGGGTTGGAACACTATCCGGTATAGAATGGTCGTGCATACCTCTTACAATAGTAATTACTCTATTGGGATTGTTATTCTTGATGTTCCAGTACAGAAAATATGATATACTGTCCACAGGCGATAAAATTTCTTTAACACTTGGCGTCGACCCGAAAAAGGTCATACTTTTCGGTAGCGTCGTAATAGCGCTTATGACCGCTACGATAGTGAGCTTCACAGGTACTATTGGATTCATAGGACTTGTTGGACCGCACATAGCTAGGATGTTCGTCGGCTCCGATTCCAAATATCTGATACCTGCATCCGCATCTTTTGGAGCCCTATTCTTGCTTTGTGCCGATTCCATTGCTAAAGTATCTGGATCTTTAGGATTGCCAGTAGGCATTATCAGTGCCCTGATCGGCTGTCCACTTTTTATCATCATACTCATAAAATTAAATCATAAAGTCTGGGCATAATTAGTTCAATCAAATTTTAGTTTCTGCTTGTTCGTTTTATGATTGGGGCGCCGTTGATATTTTATATATTGGCTTATACATCCAACATATATGAAGATCAAAGTCGTGTCTGTATCGGTTCAAAGCTCTGATGCACGTTCCCTGACAGAACCCTTGAAAAAAATGGGAAAAGAACTGGATCTGGAATATGACATATACTGTGTAAACTGTGAAGATGCAGACGAAGATCTGCTGATATACCAGGAGCTTGAAAGAAAGACCAGAGATGCGGATTTCGTATTCATACGATGTATGGCCGATGTCTCGAGATTCAACAAATACGAAAAATACGAAAAAGCATTGAAAGAATGCGATGGATTCGTTTTCCTTAACTCTGGAAATCTAGAAGTTACGATGATGCACCGTGATTTATTCAAAGGTTCAGATGATGACTTCATCCTTTTGAGAAATTTTGCAATGAACAGAGGGCCGGAGAACGACCATGGACTTCTACGTTGGGCCGCCGTGGCACTGGGTTTAACTAATTTACCTGTACCGGCTCCGGTAGAGCAGAGATCGTCTGGAATATATCATCCAAATTTTCCAAAGGATGTCACAGCCGATCACTATTTTAAAACACTCACACCTAGAAAATTAAAGATCGGGATAATGTTCACCAGCAGTCTGTGGTCATATGACAATATGGACCACATCGACTCACTCATAAGATGCCTTGAGAGCTATGAAATGAATACAATACCCATTTTCTTCTCGGCTACATCTTTTAGTGTAGACGGCGTTGAAGGCACAAGATCCAGTGTAGAAAAATATTTCATAAAAGATGAAAATGTGATCGTTGATGCTCTCATAGTATGCACTCCTTTTTCACAACTTGTAAACTCCAGAAAGATCCAAGGCGTAGGAACAAAAGATTCAGAGAATTACTACCACACATTGTTGGACGTACCTGTGATACATGCCATTAGTGTGACAGGAGATTATCACGATTTCGAACAAGACCAAATAGGTCTAGGAAAACATGATATTTCTGCCAATGTAGCATGGCCAGAGATCGACGGGCAAATAATTGCTGTACCGATATGCTACACTCCAAAAAAGGGCGGATTAAAACGGGCCGTACCGATACAAGACAGGATAGAGCATATATCTCGTCTTGCGAAAGGATGGGCAACACTGAGACATAAGCCGATCTCGGAAAGAAAGGTCGCTATACTTCTATATCAATCACGTCCCAACTCTGGTAACATAGGCGGAGCTGCAGGACTGGATTCCATTGAGAGTGTATCGGATCTCATGAAAAAAATGTACGATCTGGGATATCATGTTGAAGGCGTTCCTGACTCTGGAAAGGAATTGATAGATGAGATATTGAATGGCGTCACAAACGATCTTGATAATATTTCATCAGAAAATATGAGAAAAAAAGCTGCAGACCTTGTAAATTCAAAAGAATACAAACAACAATTTTCGAATATCCCTGAATTTGACCAGATCATGACAAAAAATGATTGGGGAGAACCGCCGGGAACAATATGCATAGATGGAAATGAAATCGTGATACCTGGCCTCATAAAAGGAAATATTTTCATCGGATATCAGCCACTAAGAGGATGGGCCGATAAGATGGAATCAAACTGTCATGATCCCACACTATTCGCACAACATCAGTATATCGCTTATTACAAATGGATAAGAAACACCTTCAAAGCAGATCTTCTTATGCACATAGGCACACATGGAACTTTGGAATGGCTTCCGGGAAAAAATGTGGGACTTTCTGAAAAATGCGATCCCGATCTTATACTTGACGGCCTTCCAAACCTATACCCTTACATAATTGATGACCCAGGAGAAGGAATACAAACCAAGCGTAGAACAGAATCGGTTGTCATTGGACACATGTGCCCTACTATGGCACGCGCTGGTATATATGAAGAATTGGACCAAGTCAATATCCCTCTTCAAGAATATTTCAAATCAAGAAACATAGCTTCACAGGATAGAAAGGATGTCATGATCTCGCAGATATATGAAGCTGCAAAGGAACACGATCTTTTAAGCGACCTTGGCATAACAGAAGACCCGGGCTCTCAAGGATTCGAACCTTATGTCGGCAAACTTCATGATTACATCACTGAGATCAAAGATGCATTGATCAGAGCCGATCTTCATGTTTTAGGAAGATCCCCGAAAGAACATCACATGGACGAAACCGTATACTCCCTGATGAGATTGGATAACGGTGGAATACCGTCCCTCCGTTATTCTTTTGCAGAGAACATGGGTATCGATCTCAGAAAAATAATTGATGATCCGTCTGGTACATCCAATGGGGAAGTCAATAGTATTGCAATAGATCGGGTCGATGACGAACTTCAGGCATTCATAATAAAAATGAGGGAAATGGAATATGACCGGATAAAATGCTTAGAGGAGATCCAAAGAAGATACAATACTGTCTCTGAAAAACTCATTGAATCAATATCCTACACATGCGATACGCTTGTGCCTAATATACTAAGGATGACAGACGAAATCGATAACATCATGCTCGGACTCGATGGAAGATATGTACTCCCGGGTCCTTCTGGGGCTCCTACCCGCGGTAACGCCTCGATACTGCCAATGGGAAGGAACTATTATGGACTGGATCCTGACACTGTCCCCAATCATGCGTCATGGGTGATTGGCAGCAAGATGGCAGACCAGATGATCGAACATTATGTTAAGGAAAAAGGAGAATACCCTCGTGAGATCGGATTCATACTCTGGGCAACTGACACGATGAAGACGGGTGGAGACGACATATCGTACATCCTTTGGCTCATGGGCGTGAAACCCATATGGTCAAAAGAAGGTGGACAGGTAATAGATCTGGAAGTGATTTCGCTTGAAGAACTTGAACGTCCGAGGATAGATGTTACCGTCCACATAACTGGGCTTTTCAGAGACACTTTCCCTAACCTTATCGATCTGATAGACACTGCCGTAAAAATGGTCGGCGACCTAGATGAATCTGAAGAGGACAATGCTTTGGCGGCAAATCTCAGAAAAGATATGATCGATAGCATTGCCAACGGCCTAAGTCCTGAGGAAGCTAGAAAAAAGAATTCCGTACGTGTGTTCGGAGCCCCTCCTGGGGCTTACGGCACTGGTGTGAACAAGATGATCGAATCCAGCACTTGGAAGACCGTCAACGACCTTGCAGACATGTACATCGACTGGTGCAGCCATGGATATGCAAAAGGAGACTATGGCATGAACCTCAAGGATGAATTCATCAAAAGATTCAGCAAAGTGAGTGTCACGGTCAAGAACATGCCAGACAGGGAAATAGACCTATTGGACTGCGATGACGTCTATGAATATCTGGGTGGAATGAATGCTTTCGTACGTGCATATGGCAAAAAAGATGCGATATCTGTTATGGGGGACAGTTCCGACCCCAACAGACTAAAGATAAGGGATACCGCAGAAGAGTGCAAATTCGTTTTCAGAAGCAAGATATTGAACCCAAAATTCATGTCAGGACTTAAGGAACATGATTACCGCGGAGCATCAGAACTTGCCAACATTACGGAATATGTTATGGCCTGGGACGCAACATCAGATATTGTAGACGATTGGATGTATGAAGGGATGGCAGAAAAATTCCTATTCGATGAAGAAACACAAAAATGGATGCAAGACGTCAATATACACGCCATGATGAATATCCTTAATCGTCTTCAAGAGGCAATAGAAAGAGGCCTATGGAATGCATCTGATGACATGAAAGATAGGATCAAAGACCTATACATGAAAACGGAAGAAAAAATAGAAGAAGTCACAGATCGCTGAGATCATTTGTCCTTTTGATCTGCATCTTCACTTCCATAACGCTCTTTGTAAGTTTCCGACGGAGACCTCATATAGATCAAAGAGGCAGATATCAGTACGAATAAAGTAAGTGTTGACCCCAAGAAAGAACTCCAAAGAAGAAGCATATCGGGATCGTCACCGAGAGTAAGTATGCATATCGCCAACATTACAAAAAACAAGGATACTACGATTGTCGAAAAAATGGCGATTGTCTTCTTTTCCATACACAAGATAATGCATATCTGAAATATAATCTATTTTGCAGACCACAGAATTATTTTTAAGGTCTATATCCCACAAAGATATATTTATTGGATTAATCATCCAACATCATTACAAGGTGTAAAGAATGTCGATCGATGAACCAGTACTTTTTCCATTCACGAGTATAGTCGGCCAAGAGAATATGAAAAAAGCACTTCTTTTGAATGTAATAGATCCCAGTATCGGAGGAGTGCTCATCAAAGGGGAAAAAGGTACTGCAAAATCCACGACCGTGAGGTCGATGGCACAGATATTGCCTTCGCGCGTAGTAGTGAAAGGCTGTCCATTCCGTTGCGATTTCTACAATGAAGAAAGATATTGCCCATACTGTCGTAAACGTGTGGCCGACAATGAAAAACTAGAACCTATATCTGTACCAATGAGGGTGACAGAACTTCCGTTAAGTTCCACGGAGGACAGGGTATCTGGAACATTAGATCTGGAACATGTCCTTAAAACAGGTGAGAAGAAATTCGAGCCAGGTGTACTTGCAACTGCGAACGGCAATATCCTCTATGTCGATGAGGTCAATCTTCTGGACGACCATCTTGTGGATCTCCTTCTCGATTCTGCGGCAATGGGCATCAACTATGTGGAAAGGGAGGGCATATCATTTGCACACCCAGCAAGATTCGTTCTCATTGGTACGATGAATCCTGAAGAAGGGGACCTCAGACCTCAACTTCTAGATAGATTCGGATTGTCCATAGATATTATTGGGGAACGGGACGTAAAGAAAAGAGCTGAAGTGGTAAAACGCAGACTATCATTCGATATGGATCCAAAAAAATATGTAGATTCTTGTTCCAAAGATATAGATGTAATGAGAGCGAAGATCATCAGAGCCAAAGAGATATTACCGACAATTGAGATAGATGATGACTTTGTCGATATGGTTGTATCCGTGATGATACATTTCGGAGTAGACGGCCATAGGGCAGACATCACACTCATGAAGGCCTCAAAGGCCAATGCCGCATTGGAAGGAAGAACGAATGTCACTAAAGAGGACATATACGCTACAGCAGAACTCGTTCTGTCCCACCGCTTGAAAAGACGGCCATTCGAAGACTCTAGCCTCGACCAAGAGGAGCTAAAAAAATGCCTGCAGAGCCTTTGACGTGCATTTATCCAATATCTGCGATCGTAGGCATGGAGAATGCGAAGATAGCGTTAGAATGTGCACTCATAAATCCTTCTATCCATTCCGTACTTTTGCGTGGAAGTGAGGGCACTGCAAAAAGCACAACCGCACGTGCAATAGCTGGAATAACATCTAAAAAGGTTATAACTTGTCCTCTGGGAATATCAGAAGAACAACTTTTCGGAGGTCTTGATCTGGAAAAGGCCATGAGGACCGGAAAGACCGAATCTGATGCGGGACTTTTAACAAAAGCAAACGAGAATATACTTTACATAGACGATGTGAATCTTATGGAAAAGACAACATTGGCATCGATATTCGATGTTGTTCTTACAGGTATGGCCAAAGTAGAAAGGGGACCAATATCAAGGACGTACTCATGCAATACGATCCTGATAGCAACCATGAATCCTGAAGGTTCTGACCTAGACCCACACATGTTGGATAGATTCGATCTATGTTCATATATTGAACCAACGGATGAAATATGCCGCAAAGAAATCTTGAATAGAAATATTGACTTCTGTAACGATCCCATAGCTTTTTCAAAACTTTACAAAAAAGAAGAAAATGAGACCATTGCAAAAATTAGAAGAGCCGAACAAATCCTACCAACGGTCACAATATCGGATGAGATAATATTGATAATTTCCGAACTATGCATAAGACTGGGCGCAGATGGATGCCGCGGTGATATTTCAATGGTAAACTGTGCAAGAACGCTTGCAGCCATGAATGGAAGAGACGAGGTCATAAGAAAAGATGTGGAAGCAGCAGCCATACTTTGTCTAGCGCACAGACGCAACAACAATCCGCCTCCTCCTCCCAAACAACAGACACCAGAGAATCAAAAAAACGATCAAAACGAACTTCCATCAGAACATAATCAGAAAGAAGATCAGAACTCCCCTGAACCCCCTCAAATCGAAAAAGACGATCATAATAACGAATCCGTTGAACCTGAAGAACAAGAATTACCGGATATTGATGATATCATGTTCGAGATAGGCAAACAGTTCCGCGTAATTGACTACCTTGATTCTTATGAAAGATTGCCTTCCAGAACAAAGACCCGCAAAGGTCGCAGAGCTATCGCTGAGAGCGGTGACGGTACAGGGAGATATGCACGCTCCAGGATCCCGTTCGGTCAATCCAAGGACATAGCATTTGATGCTACTATACTGGCGGCTGCCCCCTATCAAAGAACCAGAGAAAGCAATGGATTATCCATTGTCATCAACAAACAAGACCTACGTGAAAAAGTGCGTGAAAGACGTAGCGGATGCACATTGATCTTCCTTGTCGATGCCAGCGGTTCATTGGGAGTAAAAAGAAGGATGGCGACTGTAAAAGGAGCCATATTGTCCATGTTGCGTGAAAGTTATGTGAAGCGCGATAGGATCGGACTCATTGCTTTCAGAAGGGATTCAGCCGATGTCATCCTCCCACCTACCAGATCGGTCGAGTACAGTTATAAGAAACTGGAAGAATTACCAACTGGTGGAAAAACCCCATTGGGAGAGGCATTGAATAAGGTCGATGACTACATGAATTCATATGCCAGGTGTCATACCGGTGAAAGATGTTTTGTGATTCTGGTAACAGATGGGAGAGCGAATGTACCGCTCAAAGAAGGCACAGATGCTAACGATGAAGTACAGAGAATAGCGAAAAAGATCAAGATACCAGGAATAAGATGGATAGTGGTGGATGCAGGCATAAGTTACCCTCACTTCGATAATGCAGAAAGACTTGCGGAAAACCTTAATGCTAGATACTTCAGATTAGAAGATCTGGATGCCGACCGTTTCGCTAAAAACATTAAATCTGCAATAGATTCATGATATGTGTCTACCGTTTATCATCGTCTCTTCTCGACCTTATATGGTAAAGATAAAATCAGAAAATTAAAAATTGTAAAGGGTTTTTATTAGCTGTTTTTAATTGGAGGTCGCGGCAATCATATCGCTTGTAAGCACGAATATGCCATCGGTGGTCACATCATACCCTGACTCATGTAGATTGTCAACGAAGTTATCGATAAAGGTCTGATGGACCTGTGCTCCGTAATCGCTTCCGAAGAGATCAGGATAGAATATTGATGCCATATATGCGATCCTAACAGGAACTGGCATATTACCGTTCAATATCAGGTAATTGCCATCCTCATAAGCATCCATTGCTGTGAAATATTGCGAATATGTATCCCATATCGTTACCAATTGCTCGGAGGTGTATGTGCCATACCCTATACTCCTCACATGTACTATGTAATCTGCCTGATACTTACTTTCCAACAACCATTCGTCTCCGATATTGAATCTCTTTGTCGTCTCCGACCAATCTGCAAGATTTATAGCGCCTGCAAGTTCAGTGGCGGCATAGTAATCGGATGATGTTCCACCGACATAGTTGGTCATTGTAACACTTAGTGCGGTCACACGATCGTCATCAGAGAGGACATCCGATCCAATCTTGGATTGCACATAATCTATGACCTCGTCACAAAACTGTGCATATGCATTGGCACGATCCTCACACTGAAGTAAATATCCTAATGTGATGACACCGCTGATAGATTCGATACCATCTGAAGCCGATATCCTTACAACATCTATTCCTGCCGTCTCAAAATCAGAATAATTTGTTAGAAATGATGAACTATCTGAAGTTATTATTGCAGAGACTGTGTATTTTGATACTTCCTCCACATTGGCCTTGAATAGGCTGTCACTTACAGTAGGTAGATCTACAATATCCGAATAAAGTGTACTGTCTATAGTACCACCAGATATACAAACGATATCCTCTTCGGCTCCAATCGATTTCATAGCGAGAAGGACACTGGTCCCAACAATGCACGCAGAAGTTATAGGATAACTTACCTGACCTTGTAAAAGATTGCCACCGTAATAATAATCATAATAGATCTCCATGGATTCACGATCTATCATCTTCTCGACCATATCGATATCAGATTGGTCGACCTTACCGTCCAGATTGGCATCTGAATAGGTGGTAGCTTCAAGCTCACCAGATATTACCTTCTCCAATGTTGCCACATCATCCTCATCCAAATAATCATCGTTATTCGCATTACCGTATATCATAAGACGACCTGTATCATCATCAGATCTGTAGTTGCTACTGTCATTACTATTATTCAAAAAATAAAGACCCGTACCTGCAGCTACTACGACCAAGATAACGACAACTGCAATCAATTTTGTATTTGCCATATGTCTCACTTGGATATAACATCCAATTGTATAATCTGATTGTGATATATAAAATCGATGAGACAATAATTCGATATGAAAAATATGCTATAAACTAAATAATTACCATCAATTAAAACCATTAAAACATTTGATTCAGATATGAAAATAACAGTTCATTTTTGCTTCAATATTATTACATGATAATGCATGAAAACAAATAAAAAATCCAACCATAAAGAGGATTATATACATCTTTGTCAATTGCGTTGGAGCAATAATCCAATTATATAAAATGCATTGTACGACCACAATATAAATCGAAATAATGCAAAAAAAACCAATTCGACAAAAATAGGAATGACCATGGATAACGAGAATGATAAGATTACCCTTAGGGAGAATTACCATAGTTATACCATAAGAAAATTACTTTTCATTGCAGTAACCATCATTGCCATTTTTATAATCGCAGGTGTGGCATTAACATTAGGCGGCCGGGACATAGGGTTCGTGCAAGTCTATCAGATCCTATTTGATCACATATTGGGCGCCACTTACACACCCGGAACCGAAGAATGGTGGGACGATTATATTGTCTGGAGCGTCAGACTCCCCCGTATCCTGATCGCAATCGTTGCCGGTGCTGGACTTGCCATAGGTGGTGCAGCAATGCAGGTTGTGGTGAAAAATCCATTAGCAGACCCATACACAACAGGAATATCCGCGGGAGCTGTATTCGGAGTTGCCATAGCACTTGTTTTAGGTTTTACTGCTGGATCAACTATTGGCGATTACGGACTTGTTATCAATGCATTCCTGTTCGGCCTGATCCCAGCGGGAGTGATAATAATCATATCAAAATTCACGAACACTTCCCCTGCAACCATGATACTTGCCGGTATAGCAATGTCATACATGTTCACTGCACTTAGTACACTTCTTCTTGTATCTGCAAATACGGAGACCATACAACAGGCATATCTTTGGCAGATTGGAAGTCTCGAGAACGTAAATTGGTCTGACCTTCCATTGATGTTCGTTATAACGTTGATTGGTGGCATATTCATGATGTTCTCCACAAAAAAATTGAATATCCTTACACTTGGAGATGACAGTGCCAGAAGTCTGGGACTAGATGCTGAGAATTTTAGAATTCTTGTTTTGATAATCCTTTCGATAATGACCGCAAGTGTGATTGGATTCATAGGAATAATCGGATTTATTGGCCTTATATCTCCGCATATCGTTAGAATATTCCTTGGCTCCGACAATAAATATGTATTGCCTGCATCAGCAATATTCGGTGCAGCCTTCCTTCTATTGGCTGATCTGATATCCAGGGTCATTGTATATCCTGGAGAAGTGCCAGTGGGTGTAATAATGTCCTTTATTGGCGGCCCGCTCTTCCTGATATTGATATTACGTTCTAAAAAGGAGATGTGGTAATATTACAACATCGATACCTAATTTTTCTGATTTTAAAAATACATATTACAAGTATCTTTCAAAAAAACTGATGTTTGTGATATTGTGTCTAGTAATAGCTTTCTTAGCAATGGGGCTAGAACTATCTTTCGGAAAATATGATATCGGATTTATTGAATCTTATCGCATACTAATAGACCATATCTTGGGAGTTGTGCCAATAAGTGAAGCTGAAAAGATGAAAGATTATGTTATCTGGGACTTACGTTTTCCACGCGCGATTGCTGGATTGGCCGTGGGTGCAGGCTTAGGTGTGTGTGGTGCTGCCATGCAAAGTGCTTTGAAGAATCCTCTTGCAGACCCATATACTACTGGTATTGCATCAGGTGCATCATTCGGAGCATGTTTAGCGATAATACTTGGAATAAGTCTGATACCTGGCCTATATAGCGAATCAGCCACCATGATGAACGCATTCATTTTTGCATTGATACCTGCAGCAATGATAATCATCATATCAAAATTCAAAAAGAACATAACCCCTGCAGCGATGGTATTAATCGGCATTGCAGTCATGTACATATTCACAGCTGCAACAACGATGCTGAAAGTTACCGCCTCAGAAGAATCCCTCGCTGAAATATACATCTGGAACATTGGTACATTAGGAAAGGCCAGCTGGAGTAACGTCTGGTATATGGTCGTTGCAGCATTACTGGGGATCATAGCATTCCAAATACTTGCAAAAAAACTCAACGTGTTGGTAATGTGCGATCAAGGTGCAATAACATTAGGAGTTAATCCCAAAAAAACAAGATTGATAACACTAGGTATCGTATCTTTGGTCACTGCTGTGCTTGTTGGATTCACAGGAACAATTGGATTTGTTGGATTGGTAGCACCACATGTCGTAAGGATTTTCCTGGGATCCGATAACAAATATCTCATTCCCGCTTCTGCAGCCTTTGGCGCAATGATGCTCCTTCTAGCAGATTGCATCGCAAAGAGCGCAGGATCCACAGGATTACCGGTCGGTACCATTACAGCACTTATCGGTGGACCACTTTTCCTATATTTGCTTATCAAACAGAGTAAATCAGCATGGTAATTTGAAAAAAACATATTATTTGTTAGCAAAAAACTTTACTTCAAACGTCAGACCGAAAGTGTCTTTTATTCCGTACAGATAAAGAATATCATGCGTTGGATGTTGCGCGGAAAGATCCACAGAGCCACTGTGACGGAGACCAGACTCGATTACGAGGGCAGCATAACCGTCGATCAGGACCTTTTGGATAGGTCCGGCATATTGCTCGGAGAAAAGGTCTATATCGCTAACGTCACCAACGGTGCCCGTTTCGAAACATACTCCCTCCCCGGGGAAAGAGGCTCGGGCATTATAGCCATTAACGGCGCCGCAGCACACCTTTGTAACATAGGTGACAAGATAATCATAATGGGATTCGAACTTACTGATGAACAGATACATGCAAATGTTACCCTGGTCAACGAATACAACGAACCTATCAAGGAGTTCACCTACTAACATGTACCAAATATTCTCAGACGGAGGATCGAGAGGCAACCCTGGACCTGCAGCGTACGCCATCGTAGTAACTAAAGACGGCAAGATAATACATGAGCATTCTGAATTTCTTGGAATAGGAACCAACAATTATGCAGAATATCGTGGATTGATCGCAGGCATGATTAAAGCAATCGAACTAGGTGCAGACGATGTTGAGTTCATTATGGACTCCCAACTGGTAATAAAACAAATGACTGGGGAATATAAAGTAAAATCAGAGAACATCAAAGACCTTCATGCGGATGCCATCACCCTTTCATCGATGATACCAAAAGTCAGATTTAGAAATGTAAGGCGTTCAGAACTTTTGATACCGAGAGCGGATGCACTTCTCAACATAGAATTAGATATTAACAAGTAAGATAAATATTAAATTAATACCAATTTATGTATTATTTGTAATCGCCAAAATAACTTTTTTAATCTACAAATTAAAAATAACATAACAATAAAATCAAAAATAATCTTAAAATTTGATTTATAACAATTATTTTACTTATTTCTAATAAAAAATATAAAAAATAATTTACTTAACCCTAACTTGGTCATGCATTTATTATATGTTGGATGTATTTTCCAATTGGTGATTTATTGGACGACATCATATCGGTCAAAGGACTTTCCAAGGCTTTCAATAAAAAAACAGCCGTAGATCATATTGACCTAAATGTGAAAAGAGGGGAAGTGTTTGGATTTTTAGGACCAAACGGTGCAGGAAAAACAACAACGATCCGATTGATTACAACGTTGGAAAACAAAGACTCAGGTACTGTGATCATTAATGATTACGACATTGATAAAGACCCCATAAAAGCAAAAACAAGCATCGGCGTGATACAACAGCAGATCAGTCTTGATAATGACCTTACAGTCATAGAGAACATGATATGCCATGCAAAATATCATAAAATGTCAAAAAAAGAAGGAATGGAAAAAATTGAATACCTGATCAATTACCTTGGGGTTAGCGAATACAGAGATTACAAAATAACTGCCTTGTCCGGTGGTTGGAAAAAAAGAGTCTCCATCGCATGTGCATTGATACATAATCCAAAGGTGTTATTCCTTGACGAACCTACAGTCGGATTGGACATTGGAGCAAGAAGACTTATCTGGGACATTGTCAGAAAATTGAATTCCGATGGTACCACCATATTTCTGACCACTCACTATATCGAAGAAGCAGAGGCACTTTGCGATAGGGTCGCCTTCATCAATCACGGAAAGATCGTGGTCGTAAACACGCCTGAAGAACTATGTAACATTGTGGGATCCACAGCAGTTGAATGTTTTGACCAAATGAAAAAGACAACTTATTCGTACTTCGATAACAGAGAAAAGGCGAATGAATATGCCAATACCCTTGATCCAAAAAGTACAGTCACTGTAAGGAATACCAATCTTGAAGATTGTTTTGTAAAAATGACTGGCGACTCGGTCGGTGAACAAAAATGATCGACAATCTAAAGGAGATCTCCAGTGTTGCATGGGGCGATATGCGCTTCCTAAGACATAGTGCCCTCAGCGTACTTGTGATGAGCCTGATGAGCCCACTTTTATATCTTTTGGCATTCGGATATGGATTAGGAAATGGACAGATAATCGATGGCGTATCATATATCGCATTCATCATTCCCGGTATCGTTGCTCTTACTGCACTTTCTGCATCGTTTTCGTCAACTTCGGCTAGAATGAATGTTCAAAGATTGTATTATCATAATTTCGATGAATTGATACTGTGCCCTCTAAGATATTCATCAATTGCAATTGGAAAGGCCATGCTTGGGGTGGTGCGTGGTCTCATCAGTTGTGCAATAATATTCATCATCGGGTTATTCTTGGCCCCCGAATTACATTTCACAATAGAATTTTTGATCACTTTGGTCGTATCATGTTTTACATTCTCCCTACTAGGAGAATCCGCTGCTTTGATAGCAAAATCCCATCAAAGCATGTCAACATTCAGCACTTTGGTTATATTACCCATGACATTCCTTTGCGGTACTTTCTTCTCAGTATCCTCTATGCCGGAATGGTTCCAAGCAATACTGTACTGTCTGCCGCTGACATATTCAAGCACTCTGATGAGAGAAAGTTCATTAGGATTAGATTACTCTTGGTTATTCCTCATTGTCTTAATAGCATTCGGAGTTGCATTATTGCTGTTCAACATCTATCTTATGAGAGAAAGAAAGATCTGAATGTTTAAATTTAAACTTCTTAAAACTTTTTTCTATAAATTTTCAATAGGCCCCTGTAACTCAAAATAGAACTTTGAAATCATTATGGAATCATAGAAAGCGTCTCATGAATGCGCTCTATGTGCTGTGCAAATTATTCTCAGTAATCTTAACCCATTAAATCGTTTTATTCATAATCCTTCAATTATGTAAACAAAGTTGAAATGTAAATCCAAAATATCTTTTAAAATTTAATCATCGATGGATATCAAATTAACAACATATATATAAGAAAAAATTAATCAACAATTGGATAATATATCCAAATAACATTTGCATTAAACAAAGTTTAAACCTTCAAATTGAAACTGTAGTAAAATTTCAAGAGTGCATTTAATAATTCGTTATATTTGCACAAAAACTCAACCAATGCAGATCAATAAAACACATTATTCATTACATATCGCCAAATTTCTACAAAAATACCAAAAAGGCTATAATAAAAAATAATGAAACTGCACAATACAAAAAACAGCAAATATTACATTATACAAAAAAAGGACATCCTATGATACAAATAGCAATTTATGGAAAAGGAGGAATAGGAAAATCTACAGTATCGTCAAATATTTCATATTCTCTTTCACAAAAAGGAAAGAAGGTTCTGCAGATAGGATGTGATCCCAAACATGATTCCACTAGAGCTCTTTTGGCAGGAAAAGAACAATCTACAGTACTCAACTACATAAGAAATACACCTCCCTATGACAGGCATCTCGAGGATATTGTTCTTGATGGGGTCAATGGAATAAAATGCGTGGAAGCAGGAGGTCCAGAACCTGGGATAGGTTGCGCTGGCAGAGGTATCTTGAGTACATTCGATACCCTGAAGAAACTCGGCCTCGACGATATGTGCTTTGATGTGAAACTGTATGATGTCCTTGGAGATGTGGTATGTGGGGGATTCGCAGTTCCTCTAAGAAATGAATATGCAGACGGAGTATACCTAGTGACATCGGGCGAATTTATGTCATTATATGCTGCAAACAACATACTCAAAGGAATTAGCAATTTTGATAGGGGAATTCCCAGAGTGGCAGGCATAATCTTGAACTGTCGCGGTGCAGATGCTGAATATGATACTGTAAAAAGATTTGCAGATGCGGTCGATCTTCCAATAGTAGCGTGCATTCCAAGGAGCAAACTTTTTGCAGATGCTGAAAGAGCAGGAAAGACCGTAATGGAAATGTTTCCTGACTCCGATGTTGCATATGAACTTAACAAGATCTCCGAAAATATCCTGAATATAGTGAACGGCAAATCCAAACTACTGGATTCAAAACCATTAAATGATCATCAAATGGAACAAATAGCAAAAGGAGAAACAGTAAGAAATAGTACTGCTGATCTCTTGAGTATCAAGAACGAAATTTGTCGAACGTGTGCTAGAACCACCAAAGAAAAGGTCACAACAGAAGAGAAGATACTTTCATCGTGTGCCACATCTGGCGCAGTACATGGATGTTCTTCGGTCATAGATTCCATTGTTATAATCCATGGCCCCCGCAGCTGTGCACATATAATGTCATCATCAAAAAATCTAAGCGAAATAAAAAGAAGAAGCAACCATATCCATAATTTTAATCCTCAATCAATGAGAATAATATCCACAGATATGGACGATACAGTATCTGTGTTTGGTGGAGCTGGACTTCTTGAACAAAAAATACGCGATTCGATACTTGAAGGCCATCACAACATATTCATTGTAACATCATGCGTTTCAGGCATAATCGGAGATAATGTGATCGATGTCGTCAATGCTATCAGCAATGAACATCCTGACATGTATTTCAGAGTGGTAGAAGCTGATGGAAATATTCTTGGAGACTGGGAAGCAGGTTACATTGAATCTGCCAACGCACTCTTGGACATGGTAAATAACACTCTAGAACCTGAGATGAGAAAGGTAAACATCCTTGCAGAAAGATATTTCTTCAAACAAGGAGAAAACAAAGATAACGAGATATTCGACCTTTTCCGCCCATATGGAATAGAAGTCAACTGTAGATTCATGTATGAATCCTCGATGGAATCTATCTGTAATTTCCGCTTAGGAAAAATGAATTACATCGTTGACAGTGATAGGGGTTCCATTAAAATTGCTCAACTGGTAAAAAATAAATTGAACGTACCTGTAGACTTTGAACCACTTCCAATTGGTATAAGGGAATATCGCAGATTTTCTGAAAAAATTGGAAAACAGTTCAACATTTCCGATATAGCCGAAAAAATAGCCAATGATGAAGAAAAGAAATATGATTCTGAGATCAGTAAACTAAGGACAAAATTAGTGGGAAAAAGGATCATAATCGAAGATAAATTTACACAAAACGTAGATTGGCTTATCGAACTTGTTCTAGATCTAGGGATGGAGATCATTGTCGTCGGTGTCGGTCCAGTATATTATTGGAAAGAAAAAAGACAGGAATCGATCTATGTTGCCATGGGCATCAAATTCAAGCACAATTATAGATTAGAAGAAATAACTTCAGATATCGTACTCTATTCGCCCGATATTGTGGCCTCGGATAGCGGACTCACCGAATTGGACGGTGTTTATCATATGACCTATTCTCGTCCAGGTCCGGGCCTTAACGGTGTTTTAGCATATGGACGCAAATTCGTAGATTTGATTAGCGTTCCAAAAAAAGAAGGATGGAGGGACCTTTAATGACAATTAATAGAATATGCATGGACGGATTTACAGGTGCACTTTTGGCCGTAGAGAGTTTTAGCGATGGATGTGCTGTGCTCCACGGCCCTGGCGGATGTAGAAATTATCATACATTTTTATCATCTATGTGCTACCCGCGTGCAAATCCTGGAGATTTCAAAAAATATTCACAACAATATTTCTTTGGTCAATCCAGAATACCTTGCACTTTCATTGATGAAGACAATTACATAAATGGGTCTGACAAGAAACTTGAGGAATGCATACCGCTGATCTGCAACATGAATGATTGTTTTGATGTATTCATAAAATCTCCTGGAGCGGCTCTTATCGGAGATAACATAACAGATTCGATAGAAAGATCTGGTTTTACGAATAAGGCAATGGCAATAGAAGAATCACTTATATCCCAACCTTTCTCTGCAAGTTACGATCATACCATAAAATCCATACTCGAATGGAAATCTCCGAAAAAAAAGACCACTATACCCAATACTGTAAACATAATCGGTCTTCCGATTTCCAGTAATGACTGGGAGGATGCACTCAACGATCTAAGGCTAATGCTGAATGAAATGGGCATTGATGTCATCTCCTCACCTGGTGCGGGATGCAGTTCATCGGATTTGGAAAGATCAACTGCAGCAGAATTCAATGTTTGTGTAAGTCCAGAATATTGCAGTAGGGTCGCCTCGTTCTACGATAAAGAATATGGTATTCCGACAATATTTTCAGAAATGGGTGCCCCCGTTGGATTTGATGCCACAGAAGGCTGGGCAAATAATATAGCAGAAAAAATGGAAGCTGATACTTCAATAATGACCAAACATGTACACAAATATAGAGAAAGGGCTTTCAAAAGGATCAACGGCTCCCTATATTCACAAAGTACAAAATGTTGCAGATTCACAATAATGACAGATAGTTCTGTGATGTATCCGTTGATGAAATGGTTATACAGCTATCTCTGCATGGTACCCATGAGCATATCTGCGGACCCGGGGGCTGACAAGAATATGATCGCATCAACGATCAAATTCTTGGAAGATACAGGACTAAAAGAAGCATGGTATAACGATCCCGCAGCGAACAAAGTAGATTTCATGTTCACTGATGGACAGACAGCAGAGACTCAGATGATGATGGGTAACTGCAGGAAAGGAGTGGATATCGCTCTACCAAATCTTTCTCGTGCAAATTTCATTCCAAGACCCATATATGGCCTTAATGGTTCACTATTCATACTAGATGAGATTTTCAACAATCTTTAATCCAATCGAGAACTAAATCCTCTTATGAATCGTCATTGATATTTACCTGTGGATATATACTCCAATTGATAAGCATGCCAATGCCTGAAAAAAAAGATAGGAAGTTAGCACTTGTTATAATAGATGTGCAAAAAAAATTTACAGGAGGCTCCATATCTGAAGAAGGCAACCTCGACAGCGTAGCAACGATAAACAGAGCTGTTGCTTCATTCCATAAAAATAAAAGACCGGTCATTTTTGTTCATTACGACGGTCCGTGCGAATGTTCGCTATATGAAAAAGATGATGGTGACGAATATATTCAAGGCATCATATCAGATCCAAGAAACATCATCGTCCATAAAACACGCATGAACTCCTTTGTAGGAACAAAACTAGCGGATGTCGTGAAAGAATGTAAATGCGACAGCATACTCTTGGCTGGACTGGTCACTCAATATTGTATTATAGGGACATATTACGGGTCCTTTGAACACAACATCAGCCCGTATCTTCTGATCGGAGGAACAATATCCACTGATAATAAATTTGACAATGCCGCATATACCATTTGCAAAACATTCACAATGGATGAACTAGAAGAAAATCTAAGTACAACAAAAATACCCGAATTCACAATTTGTGGATCGGAATACCCTTGTTGTGAAATTATTAACAAATGAATATGACCAAATAAGATCTGGGGCACTTCTGACCCTTGAAGGCAGCATCGATGTTCAAAACGGACCTGACATTACCTCAACTATGTTCCAGATCTTTACAATGGTCTGTTTTCCTGTGACCATGTCCCTAAGGGTTACCGCTCCTTCCTCCATCTCTTTTGAACCGACGATAAGGACTTTCCTTGCCTTTGCATCGGATGCAAATTTCATGGCCTTGGACATCTTGCGGCCCATGAGGTCTACATCCGCAGATATGCCCGCATTGCGTAACAATGAAACTATCTCGAACGCCTTGATCCTCATCTCATCGGAAGCTGGTACAACATATACTTCGATACCTTTTGTCTCGTACTGAATGCCTTCCTTCTCCATGGCCAGAAGTATCCTGTCGAATCCGATGGCAAACCCTGTGGAGAACACCTTTTCACCACCAAAAAGCTCAGACAAAGTATATGACCCGCCTCCGCAGATCTGTTTCTCTGCTCCAAGGACCGGTGCCTCTGCTTCAAAGACCATCCCTGTATAATAATCAAGACCGCGAACAACACCCAGATCGATCTCGATGTTGTTCACACCCATCGCAGAAAGATAACTGACCACGGATCTCAAATAATCCCCAGCCTCTCCTGGGATCTTTTCCAGAACAGTCACGTCTCCCACTGTCTCAGTGAATCTAAAGATGTCGTCTACCATATCCTGGGACACGCCCATGTCAATAAGGAGCGGCTCTGCTTCATCATAGAGCTTCTTATCCAGTTTCTGAAGGACTTCGGCCGTCCTTTCCTTTGGAACACCTGCATCTGAGATCTTCTGTCTTAACACACCGATGTGCCCGATACGCATCTTGTAATCCTTGAGGCCAAGGTCCTTTATCATGGAGGCAGCCATTGCAATGACCTCTGCATCGGTCTCGGGTGTTGCACTGCCTATGATTTCAGCACCGAATTGGAAGAATTCCCTGTATCTGCCGCTCTGCGGCCTCTCATATCTGAAGCACTGACCGAAATAGAACACCTTTATCGGTTTTGGATCATTGCTCATGTTGTTGACGAAAAGCCTGATCGCGGGAGCGGTCATCTCAGGACGAAGGGCCATTTCCCTGTCCCCTTTGTCCTTAAAATTGTAAATTTCCTTCAACACATTGGGTCCAGAACGAAGTATGAACAGCTCTGCCTCTTCGAATATGGGGGTCTCTATCTCCCTGAATCCGAAGGTGTGCGCGGTATCCCTGAGGATGTTCTCGTAGAATCTTCTCTTTTCCATCTCGTCCGGGAGAAAGTCCCTTGTACCGCGCGGGCATTGGATCATGACTGACCCAATGTTCAGGACAGTAATAAATTTTGACCCATTTTTACCAATAATAGATCGAAATAAAACAAGACATCTCGTGCATATCTGCCAAATACACGACGCTTTGTCCAAAAAATACAAATAAAAATCCAAGACCAATAATAATTTATACGTATTACAACTAGGAAGCGAACAGCGATTTGAATGACAGATGTGGAATATAAGACATTGAACCCGAAATGCAAATCTGCGATGTATGTGAAATATGCGATATTGCTGATAATATTCATAGCAGCCGTCGCAATAATCGAAGCATTATTCATCAAGAACGATTCCGTTCGCAGCGACATACGTATCATCACAGCATTGATCTTTGCAATATGCCTGATATATTCTATCGTAGGCCCGATAATATTCTACAGACGCTACAAATACATCCTGACCCAGGACAAAGTGGATATCAGGCGCGGGATAATAATCGTAAGACACACACTCGTGCCTATAGAGAGGATCCATCAGGTCGAAGTCGTCAGCGGTCCGATCAATAATATGTTCGGTCTGGCTGATGTGAACATCACCACTGCCGGCGGTACAGCGCGCATTGAATTCCTGGAAAAAGACGAAGCAGACAAGGTCGCTATTGAATTGAACGCAGTCGTCGAAAAAATCCTCAAGGACAGGATGAAGAATGAATGAAAGGAAGTACAGGAATCACCCAACGGTGATGATCCAGAATACCATATTATTGGTTGTGATACTTGGATTCATAATCATATCCTTCATGAAGGATTCAAACGTTCCAATAGGAGCGACCTATTTCATATTGGCCATCTTCATAATATGGGAGCTTTTAGTTTTCATTTCCTGGAAAAGAACGACCATTACATTCGAATCGGATCAAGCCATTGTGGAAAGCAATGTATTCTACAAAAAGAAGAAGACCATACCTTACTCGAAGATAGCCTCGGCCAACGTAGTACGCAGTGTCTTCAATCGTATATTTGGAACTACAAGGCTTCAGATAAACATAAATTCCTCACACAATGCCGCAATACCCGAAGCAAGCTTTGTTTTCAAGAAGGACCTTGCCGACCAGATCAGAACAGAACTTATGTCCGGTATATTCAAACAGGAATACAAGACAGAAAATGAGAACTCATTTGAATCAGTATTGAAATTCAAAGGGTCCGATGCCATACTTTATGGAGTGATCGGAGGTTCTAGCTGGAGTTTCCTGTACGCTCTGTTCTTTGGTGCCTTTTCACTCATATCCGTCATATTCACTAGCGGAGGAGGATTGATCATCTCTCTGATGATGCTCTTGGTATCCAGTTTGATACCGATGGTAAGTTTAATATTCAGATATTATAACTTTAAGGTTTATCGTTTAGATGACAAGATCCACCTACAACACGGATTGATCGAAACCTATCGTACCTCGTTCGAAGTAAAAAGGATAAATGCTGTGCGTGTAAGAAGGCCATATTTTGCGAGACTCCTCCACAGATGCTGCATAGAAGCAGAAGTGGTGGGGATCAACGCTATCGGAAAAGAGACCACGCCCCTTCTATGCCTTCTGATCAAAGAAGAACAATTAGATGAAGCAATGAAAGCACTCGTGCCTGAGTTCATGCGCGACATAAAGACGCATGTACAGCCTGAAACTGCCAAATTTCCACTTGTATCAAAGACCACATATGTAATGATCGCCTGGGTGATCTTAATGGCATATCCGTGCTGGTGGATATACACCTACACAGGAACTATCGGTAATTTGCCAGACTATTCTGTCACCGTATTAAAATATCTCACCATTGTTGGTACAGCCGCTGTTGTTGCACTATTTTATTTCGGAGCGTTCATATCCTACAAAAAACGTGAATTTGGAATGGATGATGAGATGTTCGTGTTGATCAACGGTATCTTGGATAGAGAGACCCTGACTGTGCAATATGATCGCGTACAGATAACCGATGTATTCGCTACACCTATGTCTAGAAGATTCGATCTCGCAAGAATTGACATCTCCCTATTGTCATCAGCAGGTGCAAAAACCGTAAGATCTGGATACTTCGATGAACAGGAACTCTCAATGATCTCAAATAAGATCATGGAACGTCTTGCTGACGGGAGATATGATTACAAAGCAACCGAGATCTGATCATCTCTTTACGATGATGGTCAAGATATCCTCATCCTGAACAATGTGGTCCAGTCCCACGGTCTGGCCGGGGAACTTTGCGCTCTTACCCCAGATCATGGCATAACGGAAATTGCTCTTGAAATCCCTGTGTATGAGTTCACAGACCTCACCGACACTGTTCCCCTTTTTGACAATGAGGGGGACTTCCATATCTGCATCCTTGCCCTGAGGCTTCAGATAGATGCGGATCATCTCGATGGTATCGTACAATGTCTTTTTGAGGTCTTCCATACCAAAACCCGTGGCTGCAGAAACAGGCACCTTGACGAAATCTTTGTGCGTCTCCAGCACCGCCTCTAATTCTCCGGGCTTCGCCAGATCTATCTTATTAATTGCCATGACGGACTTGATGTAAACACGGTTACCTGCTAGAACGTCCAGCATCTGTTCCACGTCGATATCTTCCCTTACAACGACTGTCGCATTTATGTGTCCATACGCAGAGGTCATGTCTGCGATGGTCTCTACATCTATCTTTGTCAACTTTACCGTGGGCATGACGTTTATCCCGCCCTGAGAACTGGTAGTTATAACCACATCCGGTCTTTTTTGATCCAAACGTATGGCCGCATTGTAAAGTTCCTTCATCAGGACATTGATATTGGGATTGAAGATATCCACAACAAGAAGTATCACATCGGCTGCCCTCGCAGCCGCGATTACCTCTCTTCCTCTTCCTTTTCCCCTTGATGCATCCTTTATCAGCCCTGGCATATCCAAGATCTGGATCTTTGCGTGGTTGTATTCCAACACCCCGGGCACAACATCCAACGTTGTGAAATGATACGCTGCTACTTCGGATTTGGCTCCTGTCAACTGATTCAGAAGAGTGGATTTACCAACCGAAGGGAATCCTACGAGGGCAACTGTCGCGTTGCCTGCCTTTTTGACATAAAATCCTTTGACCGGTCCTTTAGAGGACCTTCTCTTTTCCTCTTCCTCGGAAAGACGGGCGATCTTCGCCTTCAACTTTCCAATGTGGGCCTCGGTGGCCTTGTTATATTTGGTATTGGAAATCTGATCTTCCAACTCCTTGATCTGTTCTTCGATCGTTGCCATAAAGAAATCTCTTACAACTAGGTGATGTCGGTCACATATTTTACAATTATTAATAGACTACAATTGAAGGTTGATCCGAAAATACCTATCTGCGGCTATTTTTTTCCATACTGGCACATTAACATTAAAAAATATCCCCCAAAAAGATGTGCACAATACCTTTTAAAAGAAAGAAAGAATAATGGGGACCATGAGTATATCGCTGAAGATCGATAAAAGTAAACTCGATCTAAATCCAAAAAGGACGGCGGCCTTGGTAATAACCTTCATCTTGGCCCTTATCCTTACTTTGTATGGATGGACGGCTAACTGTTTTGGAATGTTCCTTATCGGTGTAATGCTTTACATGATCCCTCACCTATTAGGTGTCAATAACCTCAAACTCTTGACAGCTTACGGTGCCATCTTCATGATAACAGCATTGATAATTGGTGCCACGGTAATGGCGCCAGGTGTGATCGATAAGAATTCGGAACCAGTAGAAGATTCTAACTTTACAGATATCACATGCACTTACGAAGACAATACCGTCACAATAGTTGCAACCTATTCCGGTGACACTTCAGGATATGACATAGTCCTCCGCACTTACACGGTCAGTGGCGTAGGTTTCACTACCGATCAGGTATACGGTTCTGACTTAGAAAAATTCGAATTAACGGTCGTATCCTATACCTCAGAAAGTACAACGGCTAGCGGTACTTTCGATCTAGATTCCTCTAAGCTATACATTGGTCAATTAGGTCTGGTCAACGATAATGATGACTTTAGTGATGGATCATACACCTGGTTCCTGACAGATGCTTACGACGGAAGTCTCACATCGATTTGCATATATGGAACCTTCATGAGCACGGTCTACGTGATCATAATCTTCCTGATGATCCTCTTCCTCTCTGCATTCATGAGGTCAAGATTGGAAAAGACAAGGACCAAGATGGAAGAAGAGGGCCGCCTGTACCCCAAGGGATACGGTAGATGCGAAAAATGCAACGCAGTTGTATTGCCTGGTGAGGTCAACTGTAGGAAGTGCGGTGCATATATCGACCGTCCAGAAGACATAAAACCGAATAAGGCAGACTTCTTTACCTGTTCAGACTGCGGAGCCGAAGTGCCAGCAGATGCCAAGGTATGTCCCAAATGCGGATCCAAATTTGATGAGGAGATCGAAACAGAGGTCACACATGCCGACGGAACAGTAGAGGTCACTTTGAATAACATCATCTGTCCTGACTGTGGAGCCGAAGTACCTTCGACCGCGTCCTTCTGCCCCAAATGCGGTAAGAAATTCTGATCAACATTTTACAGGGCGGGAAACCGCCCTGACTTTTTTACCCTGTTTTATATATCGATTATCCCAGTTCAAATGAGGTTATACCAAAAACATTGTTCCAACGAACATCAGGACATCCTCTGGTATACATCCTTAAAGTCGAAAATATCGGCCTCATTCCTATATTTTGGACCAATGTTCCAGCTTCATTATTGTTGTCCATTATGTCCAAATAGATCTTGTTCCCTTCCAGACCATTTACCAACCCGCTCAAAAGATCCTTTGCTATACTGGAATTGTCACTGAATAAGGGGCCGATCTTATAACCATCATTACACTCCCTTATGACACCAAGACCTCTGATATTATCTCCCTCCATGTATGTAAATGACCTATGGGAATTATGTATCCAGGATCTCAAGAATGCATCCCTTCTTGCAGGAAAATGCATCCTGTCATAAACACAGATATCCTCGAATTTTATTGCGTCTGCATCTACAAGACACCTGGTATCACCAGATGAACGGATGTCTTGACCGCAATAACGATGATTAACGTTGTTCGATTTGAAACCACTCTTGATGTAATTATCTACTTGAGCTGGCACACCGTCCAGACCTACATTCCTATTAGGATTGCGTCCGAACACTTCCTTCCATAAAGAATGACCGTTACCCTCATTTCTGTGTTCGGGGAAGGTCATGTAAAACCCAACGAATGAAAAATCTGAATCTGGGTAATTGACAAAACTCAGTGTGCTAACTATCCTTTCGTCATCATCAAGACCGACCCAGAATCCATTGTTATCGCATGAATAAAAGCACTCTGCATCGTTCAGTCCAGGATTCCATCCCTCTGACTTGGCGGCCTCGATCAGCACATCCATTTCATTCCTTTTGACATTCCTGATCTCAGATAGCAAGTTTATATCTCCGATTTTATGACCGAACAAGACGGTCGTACAAGATTGAGTTGGTCTGTATTAAAATTAAGCATTAAGATATTGAAAATAAGGGATTAGCAATTCACTAATCAATCTTGAATTACACCGCCTGCAAACATAAGATAATAGCATTTTTCAGTTTTTTATGAAACTAAATCATAAAATACGCTAATACAATACCTCGGCTGGATGCCCTCTACTAGTAGTGATTCTAAAGCCGTCAAGGACAAGGCTCCGACGGCACTTCAGCTTGCAGCAAAACAACAGGAGATCTCAGTAACTGAATTCTTTGAGAAGAATAAACAGATCCTTGGTTTCGATTCGCGTCAAAAATCGCTCATAATGGGTATAAAGGAAGCCGTGGACAATTCTTTGGATGCTTGCGAAGAAGCGGGATTCTTGCCAGATATAATTGTCAAGGTCAATCACGGTGAGGATGATGATGACTACATAGTGTACGAGGAAGACAACGGCCCAGGTATCATCCACAAAATGATCCCCAATGTTTTCGGCCGTCTACTCTATGGTTCAAGGTTCCACGCCCTCAGACAATCCAGGGGACAGCAAGGTATCGGTATATCGGCCACTATCATGTTCGGTAACATAAACACCGGAAAACCAGCCCATGTCAGATCCAAGATAGAAGGTATTGATGAAGTTGCATGGCAGATGGACATCTCGGTGGATACCAAGACAAACCGCCCCATTGTCACCCACGACAAAGCATTCACCTGGGAAGGCAAAGAACACGGCGTAAGCGTTGAATACACTACAAAAGGAAGATATGTGACCGGAAAACAGTCCATATTCGAATATCTGAAAGAGACGGCCATCGTCAATCCTCATGCGCGCATAGAGTTCCATGACCCAGACGGAAAAACATACACTTTCGAAAGAGCGACCGATCAGTTGCCTCCGAGATCCAAGGAGATCAAACCCCATCCGGAAGGCATGGAGATCGGAGACCTCATGAAATATGCCAACAACACACAGCAGAAGACCATGAGACTTTTCCTGAAAAGTGATTTCTCCAGGATCACAGACAGAATAGCTGACGATATCTTAGAAAAAGCGAAGATAAATCCAGAATCAAAACCCGACAAAATGTCACGTGATGATTTCAAGAATCTACTAAAGGCCATAGACAATGTAAAGATAATGGCCCCTCCTACCGATTGCTTATCCCCTATAGGAGACATACTTATCAAAAAGGGTCTCATGCATATCCTGGACGGTATGCGTCCAGATTATTATGCGACGCCTGTCACCAGAGCTCCTAAGACAGTAAACGGCAATCCGTTCATAATCGAAGCTGGAATAGTCTACGGTGGAGAGATACCCAGCGATTCACCTGTACAGATCCTTAGATTTGCCAACCGTGTACCTCTGTTATATCAAGCAGGTGCATGCGCGATAACCAAAGCAGTCGCAGAGGTTGATTGGAGAAGATATGGTCTTGAACAGAGAGGAGGAAAGGGAGTCCCGTACGGACCAGCCATAATACTGGTACATATTGCCTCCACAAAAGTTCCATTCACTTCCGAAGGAAAAGAGGCTGTAGCTACATTCGATGAGATACAATCTGAGATCAATCTTGCACTCAGACTATGTGCCAGAAACCTTAAGAGTCATCTTAATAAAATGGAAAGGAAGATCAAGACACATGCCAAATTCGAGATCGTGCAAGTGATACTTCCGGATCTAGCACAGAAATCCGCAAAGATGCTGAACAAACCTGTTCCAGACCTCAGCATGACCATATCGAAGATCATGAATGTCGTGTGGATCGAACCCACCGTGACAAAGATCGGGAAGAACGCGCGCTCATTCAAATATACGATATATAACTACACAACACACCCCAGAAGCATGCAGCTACATGCACAGTTGCCGAAGGAATGCGTAAATCTCACACTTTTCACCAATCCTCACTTCATAGAGATGAACGAAGAAGGAAAGACCACATGGGAGATCAAGGATCTTGCACCTTCCACCAACTTAGAATTGAATTTCGAACTCAAAGGAGATATGTCAGATACTTTCGATGCAGATGATATCTACATCTCTGGAATAAATCCTGTGATCGTAATGGGTGCTGAAGCTTTGCCCGGAGATTGGGGAATAAAGGGATTGGAGATCGTTGAATCCGAGGATGATTACGTCCAAGATAGCACAGAGGAAGAAGAAACAACGGAGGATGAAGATCTTGGAGACGAATGAGAGACAACGGATAGCCCGTGAAAAGTTGACAACCGTCGTAGAAGGCCTCTACAACGAGATGTCCGCCGGAAACATACCTGAGATGAAATTAGCACTAAGGTCAAAGAAGAACATAGAGTTCGATTGCACACATAACGTTTGGAAATACGGCAGTCTCAGAACCTGTCGTACAGCAAAGACCGTCCAGGGGGCGCAAATGATGCTCAGGACAGCATACACAGCAGAGTTCATCAATGAAATGATCCGCGAAGGCCACTCTTCAACCTTAAGGGAGATGTATTACATCTCTGAAGGATGGCATAACGCAAAATTCCATACACAAGATGAAAGCAATCTTTTAGCGGAAGACCTGGAGGTCATATCCGGCTGCATGAGAGAGGATTTCAAACTGCGTCCGGAAGAAAGTGGTGCTCATATCTATGGAAATGTAGATTTCCAAACGATGACGAAAAAAGGTCTGAAGACCATCAATTGCATGGAAGATGTTGCCGAGACTGGATTCGCTGTACCTTACAACGTAGATGATGGAACGTTCAATATCAAAGGCATCAGAGATTCCAAATTTGTGATGGCCATAGAAACTGGTGGTATGTACGCAAGACTGATCGAGAACGGCTTTCCTGAAAAATACAACTGCGTATTGGTACACCTTAGCGGACAACCTGCAAGAAGTACCAGGCGCATTATAAAAAAGCTAAATGAGGAATACAACATGCCCATCACTGTCTTCACTGACGGTGACCCTTGGTCATTCAGGATATACGGTTCCGTCGCATATGGTGCGATCAAGACCGCACACATATCAGAATACCTTGCAACGCCCACAGCACAGTTCATCGGTATAACTCCGTCAGACATATTGAACTACGATCTGCCGACAGATAAACTGAATGACAAAGATATCGGGGCCCTCAACGCAGAACTTTCAGACCCCAGGTTCGCAGATGAATTCTGGGTCAATGAGATACAGGCCATGCTCAGTATGGGTAAAAAATCTGAACAGCAGGCATTGGCCAAATACGGTCTGGATTACGTCACGGACACGTACCTTCCCGAAAAACTCACCAATATGGGAATATTGTGATCTTACTAAGGGTCGAATTAAAGACGTAATATATGCGCCTCTCGGATTCGACTCTTATGATCGGGTCAAATTAATTAAAAAAAGGTTTCAGGCCTCACATCGAGGCCTGAATGAACCTATTTATTACAAATTGTTTATCCATGCTTGCAAGGAAGGGGCCCAACCTTGGACCTGCGGCCTTTCCGATAAGTACAGAATATATCGCCTTGAACGCACCTTTCGCACCAAGCGGAGAACTGTTTCCAGTATCGGATATTATATCGCTGATGGTCTTTGAATCCCAATTGCAATCATTCATCTTGTTGACAAGCTCCTTGAAGAATACCTTATCATTCATTGTAAGCTCGACCCCCATGGGAACAGTTGGATAAACAGAGAACTTGACAATATCTGGAGCAAATCCCTTGAGCCAATATCTCACACAAGTGACCCTGCGTTCGAGTCTCTTGAGGTCCTCCTCGTTTGCTTTGGACATGTCCTCTGTACGGCTCAATACTTCAATGACGCCTTCGAAGGAATCCGTCATCTGAACAACATTGACAAGGTGCCTGTATGGTATCTGCATAGGCATCTGTTTAGGTACATGATTGTGCTGTGCAATCTCGTAAGCACGAACAGAATTCTCTTCGGCCTCTGTAAATTCTCCCTGGAAGAAAAGACGTTCCATCCTGTCATATTCGTCTGCCATATCGAGGGTCCCGATACCGGAGTCATAATCAATAGCTCTGCTGGGATTCACTCTCAGGAACAGATAATTCAAAACTTCCGGAGGGGTCATACTGATCGCATCCAGTCCTGTAACGGAACATCCCAAGGACTTATGCATCTGTCCGACCCCTTTGAGCTGAACGAACTCATATGGGATCGGAACTGGAGGTTCTGCACCGAAGATCTCCCTTACGATCCTTACACCTGTGTCGTAAGAGCCTCCTGCCGCTGCATGGTCCTTACCAAAAGGCTCTGCGGATGTGCCGAATAGTGCCCACTTTGCAGGCCATTCACACCTCCATGTGAGCTTTCCATCTCCTTTCCTGATGTCGGCCTTTCCATGGTGCCCACATGTACATTGGTACTCCACGAAAGGGAATGAATATGTATCGAACAAGGGATTTGTGAAACGTCCACATTTCGCACATATTGGATTGTAAGGTGCATAATTTGGATTGGCCTCCTTGCCTGAGACCTCATTGAGTATCTGTATGACCTGATGCCTCTTCTTAAAGGTCATATCGATGGCCTCCGCGAACTTCCCGTTGTCATACAGTTCATGGGTCCAGATTATATCGCATTTTACTCCTAAAGAGTCCACTGCATCCAAGAATGGTTTAACGAAATGATGTGCATAATTCTCATGCTTACCGCATGGACATGGGATCCTTGATATGGGCATCCCTACATAATTCTCATATTCCTTGGGAAGAAAATCGTAGCATTTCCTGAGAGGATCGAACGAATCTATCAGATAGATCAACCTGACCTCTTTACCGAGTCCTTCCACAGCGCTGCGTACAGACTCTCCTGTAATGGCCTCTCTCAAACTTCCCACATGAATGATTCCCGTGGGGCTGATACCTGTAGCTATGAGCGGGTGCTCACAGGTGTCGGCCACTTCTTTCGCAATAACGTCAGCCCAGTGCATTTTGATCAGACTTGATATAGACCTGGAATAAAAGAGATTTTCGGTCTAAAAAATAGATCAACGATAAAGAAAAGATGTCTGTGCTCTAAACCCACGGTAGGTTTTTATATGCTGTCATTATTTAAGACAAGTAATGGCCAAGAAAAACGACAGCTCGTTCGCATCATCTGCCGGATTGATGAGATACTTCGATACAGAGGACGACAAAGGTATTAGGATCGGCCCGAAGACCGTCATCGGAATAGCCATTGGATTCTCGATATTTATTCTTCTTTTGTCCGTATTCCTGCCAATGAACTGATCCTGCTAGGTATCCCGCATTGCGGAACGAATCATTCATTTTCATTTCCATCTTCAGGCTTGGCCTTGTATCCACTATTATAAGTCAAATAATATAGGAAAGAGATGTTCACAAATGGCCTGACCATTTTGATATCAAGAAATTCTTATCGATCTGATATCATGAAGCCCTCGTAGGCTTCCATATTAGCATTCCCATCCTCATTTCCTGTTCTGTGTTTACATGCCCATTACTCTGATAAGACATGACCACATCTGTAACAATGTTTTCGATCTCAGGACATATTGATCTATATTGAGATATCTTGGCCAATTCCGAAGATATTGCATTTTCCACGGTTTGCTCATTTTTCAATATCTCTGAATAAAATCTCAACTCAGGTTCACGACCTTGTGATTTCAAAAACTCGTAAGGATACTTCGTATCATACCCTCTGAAAGAATATTTTTTCCCTAACCTATTCCAGATCTCAAGATTCATACCTTTATCATCATTGGATGAGGATATGTACACACAATACTTGGATGCAAATTTTTCCAGCCTTAGTATTGATATCGGATCATTAAGGGGAGGACACAACGATGTAAAAGCCACATCCACATCATCAATGGGCTCCAAACTTTCCCATGTGGAGTGCCTGACCTCTATATTTTCGACACTTCTCTTACCCATATTGGATACTAGTCTGTCTATCATTGGTATACTGCTATCGACACAGTACACCTTCTTGACGCACTCTGCAAAAGGCAATGCGAAGAGACCGGGGCCGCAACCGATATCCAATACGATGTGCTTATCGTTCAATATGCCCATTTTTAAAAGGTCTTCTATTATGGATGAACGGATGTTAGAATAATTATCGCCTGTATATTTCTCTGCAGAACGGTCCCAACAAGAAAGAACCCTATCCTCGGAAAATGATTCTCCAAAAAAAGGATGTTTTTCTCTCTCAAGTCTCCATTCCATGCACACTGGAACATCATCGTAATCCATCAACTCACCACGGTGTTCTTGTTACGTAACAAGAGATATATTAGTATCGGTGCACCGATCAAAGCAGTAATCGCTCCGACAGGAAGTATTATTGGATTTAGCAGGTCCTTGGCGATTATGTCCGCAATTACCAGTAGTAATGATCCAGTAACAAGAGATGCTGGAAGCAGATAACGAAGGTTACCTCCTACGAATATCCTTGATATCTGCGGTGCAAGAAGACAGATGAATCCTATTGCTCCAACAAAACTGACAGCGATCGCAGTCGAGAAACATGCCAGTACAATGGCTGCTGTACGCGTCCTTTTGACATTGACACCCAACGCTGTGGCCGTCTCATCTCCCATCCTCATTATGTCTATATCTTTAATCAACCATGCTGCCAACGCAACAGTTATGCACAATGTTACAGCCACATAAGGAACCTGACTCAATGTCGCATTGTTAAGATCGCCTACTGCCCAGAACATAGCCTGTTTTACTGCATCCGCACTACCAAAGTACTGCATTATCGTATTTGCAGCACTGAAAAGATACGATATCGATATCCCAACAAGTATCATCGTCGTTGCCATCATGTTCCTGCGTGCAGAAGCAAGTAGTATTATGGCGGCCGGAATGAGTGAGAACAAGAATGCATTTAGCATCGTGCCAAATGTTCCAGCAACCGCAGTTATGCCAAATATTATGGCCATTCCAGCACCGAATGCAGCACTTGAAGATACTCCCAACGTGTAAGGTGTGGCCAGTGGATTCTTCAATATCGTCTGCACGATACACCCCCCGACCGCTAGAATTCCTCCCACGATGAGCGCCATCAAAACCCTAGGCGCATACACTTTCATTACTATCTGCTCGGTCTTCCAAGGTATATCAAAAAGACCTGGGAATATCTGATTTATAAGTGCCTCATAGACCTGAATAGGTGTTATCGTTGTAGAACTTATAGTGATTGAATATGCAGAAAGGACCAATACCAAAACAGTAATTATCAAAATATAACTGATACGTTTTGAACGTGATCTGCGTACAGTTTCTTTATCCAGATCGTTCTCTTTCGACCCGAACAATTTAGAACCGAACTTAAAATTCATTTAGATCTACCATTAAATAAAAGGGGGGAAACCCCCCATGTTTTTAATCATTCTGCGGTGTAAATGAATACTCCACTAGTAGCAACATCGTAATCTTCGATGCCCATCCATTGGACATACTCGTTATGCATTGCAATCGGGTCTATGCTTGAGTAATATTCAGAATTGATTATGTTTCCCATATATGCTGCAAGCAATACTCCCCCGGTACATCCATTCCTGAAATCTCCTGCAATAAGAGATATGACCTCGTCTGTAAGCAATGAACGACTGCTAGCATCCTCGGTAGCTGCTTCAATCTCTGTATAATCGTCCGCCAAATACCCATGTTCAGGGGTTGTAGAATATGACAACGCACTGTATGTGTGTTTAACCATATGCAAAAAGAAATAGTCCACATAAACGTCAGGATCATCATTGAGAACCGCATCGATCTGTACCTTCACAGAATATGTCGAACTTGATAAGAATTCAGTCGTATCAATAAGCGACACTATGTTCTTTCCTCCTGCAAGAGCGATTGCCTGCCCCAAGGGATCATTATCCTTATACAGTACCATTGTTGTGTCTGTTTCAACCTGGAAGTATCCAGAATTTCCACTGTAGTTGGATATGCCTACCACGGGCTTTTCATCTTCTGGTATAGAATTAGATATCTCTAAAAGTCTGTCTCTATAATCCAGTATCCAATCTACATATCCCTCTGCACGATCCACGGCTCCAAAGATATATCCTGCCTTTAAAACTCCCTGAACAAAACTAGAGTTGGCAGTGTTCGTGAGATCAGGATTATAAAGTCCCAGATAGAGAACATCACAGTCGATGATCTTATCTTGCTTTGCCTCATAACTCGCTGTACTGGAAAATATCAAAAGAACATCAAGATCCAAGGTGTTCACAAAATCATAATCGGGCGTGTTCATGTTAACCATATTAGTAATGTTACTCTGCTGCTCTGTTGTAAAATAAAAGTCCTTGTACATGTAAGGTGCGTTATCCACAGCAACGATACTGTCCGCAAGACCCAGAATCAGACAAAGTTCTGTGCACTGATAATATTCACACCCTATCCTAGAAATATCAGTTTCAACACTGCGCACATTTCCAACACCATCAAGGAACCAGATCTTTTCTTCTGTACCATTTGATATGGCTTTGATCTGTTCAACATCGATACTATCAACAAAACCGTCATTGTTTGCATCTGCAAATGAAAGGTTGATCTCAGATTCTAGCTCAATAATCTTAGTCTGATTGTTATTTTTGACCGCGGCAACATACTCCTCTACAAGAACTGCATCATCCTCATCAATGTCCCAGTCCTTATCTGCGTTACCATAAACTTCCAAATCTACATCCAGATTGATACTATTGTTATCATCGTTTTTCAAGACAAGATAAATTCCCGCTCCAGATACGACGAGGATAACGGCAATAATGACCACTATTATTTTTTTATCCATGGTTAACTGCAAAGAAATTATTCTATTTAATACATACCTTTTATTATATTCGTAACACCAAAAATTATTAAATTCATTTTTTGTATTACTCCAATATGCATCTGAAGATGGACGGCGTGGAATTCAGTTATGGTAGCGTGCCTATCTTACAGAATGTGAACATGGAACTTCATCCATCCGAGATATTGGGCATATTGGGACCTAACGGATCTGGAAAAACAACCATGCTTCGTTGCATAAACGGAATTCTCACACCTCAACAGGGTTCAATTACATTGGATTCGGATGAGATCAAGAAGATGCCTCGCAAAGATGTGGCAAAAAATTTAGGGTATGTCCCTCAAAACGCCATATCAGAAAAGAATGGGCCTACTGTATTTGAGGTCGTCTTAATGGGTCGCAGACCCCACATAGTATGGGAATTCGGTGACAAAGATAAAGATATCGCATGGAACGCGATGAATGATATGGATGTAAAGAATCTCGCTGATGCTGATTTCGGAACACTTAGCAGCGGTCAGGCACAAAGGGTTCTTATGGCAAGGGCCATAGCACAAGAGGCCAAAATACTGCTCCTTGACGAACCTACAAGTAACCTTGATGTGAAATATCAGATAGAGGTCATGAGAACCATACATGATCTGGTACATCAAAAAAAGGTGGGCGCGTGCGCAATAATACATGACCTGGACCTTGCCATGAGATTCTGCGACAAAGTAGTACTGTTACATAACGGCAATATTATGGCCGCAGGACCCACAAGACTGGTCCTCAACCCCAAGAATATTAAGACCGTTTACGAAGTAGATGCTATCATAGACGACAAATACGACCGCCCGCGCGTTCTTATAATGTAAGAATGATCTAAAGTAGTTTACACATCGTCCAGTGTGATCTTGTATTCTTCTGGATACTTCTTCCTGAATGCCTTGGATAACAGCGGAGGCGCTATTATTGTCGTCGCCACGGCCATTACTATCACGACAGCATACAGATCATTGCTTAACACACCATGTTGAAGACCATATGCTGCGACTATGATACCAACCTCTCCTCTGGGGATCATTCCGACTCCTATGATATTAATAGAGGTCTTATCCAAGGTCTTATCACCCAATCTTGCTCCCAATCCACAACCAATGTACTTAGACACCACTGCGAGGAGTATGATCACTATCGCAAGACCTATGACCGTCCAACTTGCACACTCAGAAATGTCGATCTGCATACCGACATTCAAGAAGAAGAACGATAGGAAAAGTGTCATTATCGACTCCACCTTACTCTCAAGTTCCCATTCCCAGGCGTGATCTGCTAATAGCATGCCTCCCAAGAATGCACCAATTATTGCTGCAAGACCTATTGAATCCGCTATCCATGCAAAGAAAAGACATGTTACCAAGGCCAGGATCAATTTATTCACTGTAGAATGCGCTTCTCCAGTCTTCTTCAATCTATTTTCTGATCTGGCCTTGAAATAATCATAGACCTTGGGTACAATGAACTTGGCTGCAGCTATCGTGAGCAGAACGAACGCTACTGCCATCGCGGACACGAGTATTACATTGCCTATGTCGATACCGCCGCCTGTACCGGACGACATGCCAATTACAACAGCCAATACGATCATGCCAAGAATATCATCTATCACCGCGGCACCTATTATGATCCTAGCTTCCTTGGTATCTATGAGTTTCATGTCCTTGATGACACGAGCAGTTATACCTACACTCGTAGCGACCATCGCAGCCGCCATGAACAGTGCCGCGTTAAGACCATCACCTGTTACTTCGATGACGGCAAATCCCAGAATGAACGGGACTATGACTCCAAGTGTGGCCACCAACATGGCGGCCTTTCCAACGGACATCAGATCACTGACCCTTGTCTCCAATCCAACAGAGAAAAGTAGGAATATGACACCCAGCTCAGCAAAAAGCTCCAGCACCTCATAATTCTCATTCGCAGGATCCATCTGGATATCGAGCATGGACAAGAACGACCAATCACCGATCGTAAGATTCGCGATGACCACACCAATTATTATCTCACCGATAAGTCCGGGCGTCCCGAATCTCGCGAATATCCTAGAGCCGATACGTGCCAAAATCAATAGCACGACCAACATTATGAGGATTGGGCCTATGTCCATATTGGCCAATAATGTCGGCCTCTTATAAAAACTTCATTTTATTAAAAAAGAACAATAATTCTTAATAGGCCAGAGTAAATAAAAAAATAAAAACTGAGGGAAAATCCCTCAGAAAGTGAAATTAAGTGAAGATCCAATGGTCTGGATCTTCTTCCTTCCGAAATCCATCGCAACGGAACTTACCGGTGCAACCTTAACCATACGAAGGTTGAACTTTGCATCGAAGCTCTCGAGTCCATCCTCTGGGATGTTCCTCTCGATATCGGCAGGAAGATCGGAAACGATCATCTCGTCCTCGTTCAATTCGGGAAGTGTGAGCTTCAGGACATCAGCGACGATATCCTTGACATCATATACCTCCACGATCTTGGACCTGGACTCGACTGTGGGGATCTCGACCGTAATATCAGCTACTGGGTCCGCAGGGACCTCTGAATAAAGCTGTGTTGCAGGCCTCTCCTGTGCCTCCGATGTGACCGCAAGGTCCTTGAATATCTCTCCTGAGAAAGATGTGCTGTACTCGACCTTGTCCTCGGACTCGGCGGAATTGATATTCTTGGCTCCCTCGATGTGAAGGCCCTGAGTATCCATTCTGAAGTCTCCCTTGTCGGTTGACTCCTCGACCTCCTCCACGATGTCAGCCTCGTCTGTGAAATTAATTGTGTGCATGCATATCGGCTCGGCGACCGCACCATCGCAGGTCATTGCCTTCTGCTCTTCAGGCTTCGAGACATTGGTCATACCAGTGTCCACGAATTCTTCCTTTGCACCCAAATCTGCAAGAGGTGCTTCCGCTTCCTCTTCATTGTGCTGCTTGACGATGACCTCATTGAAATCTATATCGTCGAAGGCCTGTCTTGGCATTGCGTGAACGAAGAACTGCTCTGGTCTGAGACCTACATTGACAGTCTCTTCGAAAACCTCGGGCTGCTTGACAGCCCTATTAACATCGATATCGGAGATTCCAAAGTCCTCTGTACTGACCTTGATCAGTATGGGCTCATCCTCTTCGAAAAATGCCTTGTCTCCGGGGCGCGATACAAAAATATCGTTATCTTCCGGAAGATTATAGATCACGAAGCCTTCCTTATTGAGTTCCATGATCCCAGGGTCCGCTGCGTTATGCATCGGTATTGCCCTAAATCCATCATCGTCGTTCGTACTGTCAAAAACGGCCTGCTTCTCAGCCGCTGCCCTGTCGGTACTGCGATCTGCACCGAGTACCTTCCTGAATATGCCCCTCCCGAGGCCAACTCCATTCTTGCCTGAGCTACCACTCATGCTATCCCATCCAAAAGATACATAGGCATTACCTATTATTAAAAGTCACGGTTTGAGCTTAACTAATAAATGTAAAAATGTGTCTGTTGTAATATCATAATCACACAAAGTGTCTATAAAAAAACATTTACTAAAATGATATGTATCTAAAGATACAATTTTTCAACTGCGAACGAATTTTACATAATCCGCTTTACCTTGAGCGTGTATCTCTGTAATCATTGCAGACAATCTTCCGGAATCACTTGATATCACCATGACCTCAAGACACTTGCTATCCCTCAAATGAGAATGCAACTGCGTCTTGATATCCGATACATATCTGGATTGGATGACGTTCATCCAAGGATCGGCATGATCCCTTCTCACGATTATCAATACCCCTTCCACGACCCCGGACATACCTTTGAGATCCTGCATCTCGATCTTGGCAGCATTGATGGCAGTACGGACAGCTTCACTTCTTCCTGCCAATCCAAAAACCTTCTGAATATCATCCAATGCCTGGATGTTCTCATCGTTCAAAGAAATACTTACAACTGCCAAAAACATCACCTTATTAACAGGAAAGGTTAAACATTCAAGATATTAATAATTTTACAGTAAAATTTATTAACTTCTTAATGTTGGGACCGCTATGGAGCAAACGGTCACATTCGCCATATTCATTGTAGCGATACTCATCGTATCTCTCGTGGCAGCTTTGCTGCCCCTGATGATCAAGATCAGCGATAAGCAGGCACACTTGCTGATCGCATTCAGCGCAGGTATTTTCACAGGTGTTCTCTTCCTCATACTAATGCCTGAAGCGATAGAGGAAAGCCTCGACTCAGGTTATTCTGCCCAGACCATAATGTACTCTTTGATGGCTGGATTCGTAGCGGTATTCATCTCAGATATAATCCTGAAACACTACTACAAGACCGAATGTGCATGCGAAACCTGCATGGACCTACATTCACATGATATAACATCCATGTCCGCATTCATTGGACTGTCGATACACGCCTGCTTCGACGGTCTGGCCATCGCCTCGGCATTCGTCATAGGGACCGAGATCGGAGGCATGGTGATCATTGCGATGTGCATCCACAAGGTCGTGGAAGTGTTCTCACTTTCATCAACCTTCCTCATGTCCAACAAGAAGAAACAGGCAAAGAAATACCTCACCACATTCTGTTTCATAACTCCTTTGGCAGCAGTGGCATCATACATATTCCTTGACGGGATCAGCCTAGAATGGACCGGTATCGCCCTGGCAATATCCGCAGGTATATTCATGTTCGTCACTGTGTGCGACATAATACCCGAGGCATTCCACAGGAAGAAATACGACCTCGAGTCGCTAGGACTAATGATGATCGGTATCGCCGTGGTAATTGCTGTGGTCATATTCGCAACGATGGCGGGCGTAGACTTCTAAAAAAATCAACGGGGCGATGCCCCATTTTCCTTATTTTAATTGAAGATAATGTTCTATAAGATGCCAATTTGTATCTTACCATTTTTCAAAATGCATTATTTCCTTTGTGTCGATCCTTGTTCTTTGACGTCCATCTTTGGTCGGTAATCCTATCGGAAGCATCGCAACTGGTCTGATGTGTGAAGGTATATCCAATATCTTTGAGACCGCTACTTCATCGAATCCACCGATCCAGCATGAAGCATACCCTGAATTTACGATGCAAAGTAGCATGTTCTCTACAGCGGCAGCCACATCCTGGATGCAATATAGCTCGATCCCTCTTTTTTGATATTTGGTTATCTTTTCAAAATTTGCACAACAAACAATGATGACAGGAGCATTTCTTATGAACTCTTGATGATTACCGGCCATTTCCCTGGTAAACTCGACCGAAGCTTCAGTGATCTTTGATATGGAATCCTTATTCTTCACAATGATGAAATCCCTTGCCTGAAAATTACCGGCCGATGGCGCTAGATTCCCGAGACGAACAAGTTCGATGATGAAATCGTTCGGTACATCTTCATCGGTAAATCCCCTTACACTCTTCCGAGCCTCGATGCATTCAACTAGGTCCAAGTTTTTGTCTCCCATATGAACATGATATTCAAAGATATTACAACTACCCAAATTTCAATGGACCAATTCCAATACGCGCCACTCTGATTGTTAAAAATAATTTTTCAAATAGGAAACTCCCTTTCCTTACTTTTTGTTTAACACAATGTACGATATGGTAAGAATGCCGACTTGGGTACTCCACACATCGGGCAGGTCCAATCATCAGGAAGTTGATCGAAAGAAACCTCTTCCTTATCGTCATCGTAAATGTGGCCACAGAATGAACAGATATACTTCATGGACAGGATATTAAGAACAGAGAATATATTTTTAATGAGATGAGTGTAAAAAAATAAATTTCATCTCAAACAGATCCGTATTCCATATCATTAAACAAATATAAATTGATCAGATCTCTCCAAATTTACAAATTTTGAGATCGCATCGAATACAATAGATTCAATACTTTTTCTCAATTTTATACGATTGTTCGGGTATGGTTTAAAAACCTTTCGTACAAATATGACATTATTTAAAAAATATTATATAAAAAATGTGGTCATACCAGCAAAATTCTGTTGTTAAATTCACCTAGATCCAAAATACTGGTCTTTAACTTAAATTTTACATTCATTTGTTCACAATAACTCCTACTTGTTATATCAATTGATACAAAGATAAATATAATACTAGACATTTGTCTAATTAGTATTACATCTTTAATACAAATGGGGGAAGAAAATGAAAACGAGTATAAAGATCGCTATAGTGGCATTCATAGTCCTTGCGATCGCGACAATTCTAGTGCCTTCGGTAGCGGCAGAATCGTTGGAAGACTATGGTATGGATACCATGGACACTATATGGATCCTTATCGCCAGTCTACTTGTGCTGATAATGGCGCCAGCTTTGGCATTGTTCTACGGAGGAATGCTAAGGAAGCAGAGCATGACGTCGATCATCACACAATGTACTTTCGCAATGGCCATCGTATTTCTGTTTTGGGTAATGTTCGGATTCTCATTCGCATTCGATGGCTCATGGAACAACGGTGATTTCTTTGGTATAATAGGAGGTACCGCGTACTTCTTCATGGATGGCGTCAGTGCATTTACTCCGTGGGGAACAATACCCGGAGCATTATTCCTTATTTTCCAAGGTTTATTCGCACTTGTGACTGCCATCATCGTTCTGGGTGCAGTCGCTGAGAGGGTCAAGTTCATACCTCTCATGATATACCTCGCCCTTTGGTGCGTCTTCATATACGCACCGATGACGCACATGGTCTGGGGAGGAGGCCTGCTTTCGACAGGAATAGAGGATATCTTCGGATGGCCTGTCCTCGATTACGCCGGAGGTACAGTGGTTCACATATGCTCAGGAGTATCTGGCCTTGCTATCGCCATTGTCGTCGGCAGACGCAGTAAGAGGATCGTGAAGGACAGACCTCACAACATTCCGTTCATGTATATCGGAGCGGCCTTGGTCCTTCTCGGATGGCTTGGATTCAACGGCGGATCCGGCCTTGCGTTCAACCTCACCCTGATAAATGTCGTTCTGGTAACATTGATCAGCGGCTTCGTCGGTATGATTACATGGGCGGTCATCCAGGTTCTCCACACAGGACGCGTCAATGCGACCGGACTGTGTACTGGTATGCTAGCGGGATTGGTTGGAATAACACCTGCCTGTGGATTCGTCGATACCACCGGAGCGATCGCCATCGGAATAATCACACCTATAATCTGCTATTTCGCAATACTCTTCATGAGAAAGAGATCTGGTGTGGACGATGCGCTCGATGTCTTCGGACTTCACGGAGTAGGAGGTATCGTCGGAGCGGTACTTACAGGATTTTTGGCTGTCCACGGATGGGGCGGAGTGGGTGACGGTGTTGCCGGTCTGCTCTATGGCGGAGGTTTCGCCCTCATCGGAGGTCAGCTCCTTGCGGTAGGTGGAACGTTCATCTATTGTTTCATAGTATCATACATCCTGATGACCGTGATATCGAAGGTCTTCAAGTCCGCTGGTAAGAGCGCGACCCTGTCTGACGAGGAACAGCAGGTCGGAGCAGATATCGTGGAACACGGAGAGTCCGCATACAACTGAGGTGACAAAGATGAAAATGATAATCGCCATAGTACGTCCGGAAAAGGTGCAGGATATCAAGGATGCTCTTAAGGAGGCGGGCGTTAACGGCCTGACCATGACCTCGGTCCGCGGTAGAGGGTCCCAGGGCGGTCTTTATTTCACCAACAGGGTCGAGAGGGTATGCGTAGATGAGATCGAGAAGATCAAGCTGGAGATCGTTGTTGAGGACGATCAGAAACAGACGGTGATCGATACGATCAAAAGCTCCGCTGCCACAGGCAATATCGGTGACGGGAGGATATTCATCGTCAATGTCGAAGAATCCTACAAGGTGCATGACGTGAATTGATCTGGATCTCAAACTTTTTAATAAACTTCTTACCCGTAAGATATATTTACCACACAATAACACGCTTTCTTATCAATAATCATACAGAAAGATGAGAAAATGAAAGAAGTAGATGGAAAAAGATCATTGGAAATTTATATCATATGCGGGATTTTATTTATTTTGATATGTATCTGGCAATTATTAGAACATGGTCTGGATCCTACACTAGGTGTAATAATAGGTTCTGGTACAGTTTATCTGATACTCGGTATCTATTACTGGAGAAAAGGACAAATGCATTGGTCTAAAAATTGATTTCAAATGTTAAATATTTTAATTAATTCAAAGATTATATATAATATGTAAATTGTATTTGCAATTGGTAATGAAATGGTTAAAAATAGCACAATGGTCGTAGCTATTACATTGATTGCAGTTACAATAACAGCGGCATTCTCTGTTATCATGATGACATCAGATTCTGATGAACAGTATGTATCTCCCTATGAGTCCATGGGATGCTATGAAGATGAAATCACCACTGTAAATAATGCAAGTGATTTTGATAATGTGAAAGAGGGTGGAATAATTCTCCTAGGAGAAAATGTATCGGCAGATGCTGAGTTTTATGCAAAATTGAAAATTGCAATAGACAATGGTTCACCCATAATCTCATTTAACGGACCAGATGTGTTCAAGTCTCCGTATCTAGGTAGATCCGTATCGTACTGTGAAGATACTGATTTTATGGGATACTATCAAAATCCTGTTACAGGAACAATAAAATGTTATGGCATCGAAGGAGTGGACAACGGTGAATCAACATTCCGTCTTTGTGAATGGGCAGACCTATGTTCAGAAATAACAGAAAGCGTAAATCTTTCTAAGGAAACCTCTGAGACCTAAAACAAACAACGGGGCAGTCGCCCTTGTATTTCATTTTTATTCTATATTATTCCGATTTTTTCTAACTATATATGCTGTACCGAACATGGCAAGCCAATATGACTAATACGATTATTATTGAGTAAATGTCAGCATCTTCTATTACTCCGAAAAATAACATTGCTGCGATCCATACAATTGACATTATTGTAACAAAGAAAGCAAGTTCTCTAATACTCATATGCTCAAGCGACTTCATAATATTCTGATCCCTATATTCTTTATTATTATCTAATTTTGTTGTTAATATTTTTTTTAAATTTTATTGAAAGGTTTGGATCTTTTACGATTGTATGATTGCAGATATTACTATCCAATTTCCGTCCAATAATCCCAAAATTATCATATTTTTATGAATGTAATTTGACTTAAGGGATTTATTGAATGCTTATCTACGACGGAGGCCCGAGTATCAATTCAACAGTTAAAAACGAATAAAAACAAAGGAAGTTTGTAAAAATGAAATTTATTGATAAAGAAAAATCAAAGGGAAATATCAAGAAGAATTTGAATGAAGTCAGACTAAATGAATCAGTGCTTTTTATGATAATGTGCTGTCAAATTCTATTATTGATTGTGACAGTTTGTAGATCGTATTGTTATGAAGATCTGATAAATGCAACATTATATTCTATAATATCAGCAACTTTGAGTTTTATAGTCATATTGTATATTTGGATATTATACAAAAAAAAGGTCACGAATACAAATTTTTGTTTCTGTTTTCTATTATGATTGTTGGAATTATTATGTATTTAGGAAATGAATTCATCTTTTCCGTTTACACTGCTTTTGTAGCATTTTGTTATATAACATACATGATTTGTGTATTATCGATACTATATGTATACCTCATATACGTTCTACACAGAATTTTATTACGATGGATATGATCACGACTGCGAATGATAACAATATTATCGGCAATACAACCTCATTGAAAACCCTTAAATTTATTCCAGGTTCCTTGATCTCCGCAAATACAGCGGAGATTACTAAACCTGATACTATGGTTCCAATTATCATCATTGGAATCGATTTGCCGTTAAGAATAAGATAAAGGAAAGGCGCAGCAAAGAAAAGTGCCATTGCCAGCCCTAGACCAAAAAAGTCCAACATATATCCTGCTATTCCGAAGGCCAATATCGCCGCAGGTAAAGTGAACTCGATTGTAATACTATTGACATTGATTCCTGGAATGCTCATTTTATCTCTCGGTTCATATAAAGGAGGTCAGATTTGATTTTTAATTTCATTTCTTTTTAATATTTCTTTATAGTGTCTAATATTCAGATCCATATTATTAATCCATTCATTTAGTAATTGAATTCTTGTTTTATCTTCTTCTTTATTTTTAATTAAAATTAACTGATCTTTTTCCAATTCTAAGATATTAATCATATATTTTAATTCAGATGATTTTTCAAAACATTCTAATTCAATTAAATTACGATTACGATTATCCCTAGAAATCTTATTTTTAATCATTTCTTCACGTTGTTTTTCAACATAATTAACAGACCTTTCTAACTCATCCATTTTATTCAATAGTTCATACAGGATATCTTTAGTGATAGAGTCTGAAGAACTAGTAGTTTTTTCAAAATCTTTATTCAAGTCTATTTTTAATCTATTCAATCCACTTATTATCGGATTACTATAATCATCATTTTTTATTTTTTCAAATAGTATATCTTTTGTTTTCTCTATACTACCAAATTCAAAATTATGATCGTAATGTGTGGTTATCATATTCATATTGTCAAAAGGAATTGGCGTATTATCTGACTTGAACAATATGGTATTTTTTCTTAAAGCGTGTGCAAAAGCTAGCTCATAATACACATTTGGATTATTATATGTTAAATCTGCAATAATGATGTCTGCTTCATAAATGGATTTTACAATTAAATCAGTTATTTGTCCTGAATGTTCAATGGTATCGGATCTATTTACTTCATAGCCTTTCGATTCTATTGATTTCGCTATGTAATTAAAAAATTTATCTGCATGTATTCTTACTTCTGAGTCTGCTTTTTCTATTGGCGAAATCACAAAACATTTTTTATCTTTACTTTGACTATCATATGGAACTATTGTTTTTTCATTTTTCATAATTTCACTAATGGAAATTTGAATGTTTTCTATTTAATAAATTGGTCAGGTATGGGTCATTTCTGACCAATTGCTTTTTTTGGGTAACTGCCTCCTTCGATTATTGATCTGGGATATACTCGGTGTTCTTCGTCAGAAGAGCCTATTGGAAAAGGGCAAAGCCCTTATTTTCTATAAACATAATTTTTTAATTTATCATAATCAGATTTTTTTATCTTGTTTATATCTAATTTATCCATCAATTCAACAAACATATATATGCTCATTCCAGCATCTAACGCATCTAAAATTTTTAATACTTTATCAATACCATCTGATTCTTCGTATATCATTTCTATTAAACTATCTATCATCATATTGTCAGTGTCAACTAATTTAGATTGCTTTAATTTTATATTCATATCATATAAATCAGAATCCAATTTTTTTGATTTTTTATCACCTATTACATCATCCATACTTTCTATTTTATCATTCATTGTTTTTAACATTTCTAAAACCATAGAAAGTTCAGATCCTTTATTCTGTTCAATACTTTTATTTACAATCTTATCTAATTCTATAAGACCTAGTGAATTTTTTATTGGATTGTCATATTTGTTAGTTTTTATTATTTCAATTAATTCTGTTCTAATTTCATCTATGTTTCCATAATCGAAAGTATCATCATATGAAATAATTTTCATGTCTTTAGTATCAAAATACATTTCTGTCTTCTTTGTTTTAAAAACAATAGTTGGCTTATTTATTGTATGCGCGAATGCCAATTCATAATATACATTCGGATTATCAAAAGTTAAATCAGCTATTATTAGATCAGATTCATAAATCTCACGTATTATTTTTTCTTTTATTTCTCCTGAAAAAGAGTACTCATCTGCCCTTTTAACAGCATATTCCTCTTCTATTGACTTTGCAATATATTTCAAAAATTTATCTGCATGCATCCTTTCTTTTGAATCTTCTTTACCTATTGTAGAGATAACGAAACATTTTTTCTTTTTGATTTTTTGATCGCTATTTTTTATTGAACTCATTTTAACACTGTGCGAAAATCATTATTCCATTATATTAAAGAAATATATGAAAATTAAAACTAAAAATTATTTATTAATTTGTCCACAACGGAGACCTGCATATTGACAGACCTATCAAAAAGAATGAGAATCTGTTGAAATATTTTATACACAAAGTCAGGTGGATGAGATGACGTTATAATAATTTTGGAAAGATAATAAAACGAATAGAATTTATATATCGATAAATTGTTATTTTTGATATGGGTCTGTTTAAAAAAGAAAAAAAGTATTCTAATGATGCGTTAGCTAGAATCGAATCGAAAAAAAAGATTGAATGTATGAATGATCAAAAAATAAAAGAAGATCAAAAACAAAAAGATACTGAACAGCGTATAATCGAAATAGAAACGAAGAAACTTGAATCTGCTCTCCCAGAATTATTTTCAAAGAAATATGGTGATGATTGGAAAAATGATATTGATCTATGGGGATTAATATTAGAAGATTATCCTGGTTCATATTTCATTGCATGCTATAATTGTAAAATAGCGCACACATATAAAGATGATTGGGGAGACATGGAAACAATTGAAATTTATGAATCTGGACAATTAAGTGAACCTTTGTATACCGTTGAACAATTGAAACGTAATTTATCTAGAGAGTTCAGACCCAATTGTCCTCATTTAGATGAATCACGCCGCATAACAAAATATATGCCAACAAAAAGAATTGGATTACACATATCAATAAATGGAAAAACTCCTATACTTGAATTGAAATATAAAAAATAAATTCACAATACGAAATTCATAAACATTAAGCTATCAATTCGGTCTGTATATTGCTTCCGTTATACAATATAATAGTTTTGAAATCGGAATTATCTTCCGCTCGTTGTATTAAATGTTGTGATGACTTGTTTAAAATCACCTTCTCAAAATAACAAATAATTTAATTTTTATCTATAACAATGCTCGGATATAAATTAGAAATCAAATGAATAGGTTTAATTGTTTGTTTGTGATTTTTACATTATGTTGGAGTTACTTTCTTTGAGAAAAAAACCCATAGAAGATCCAGATCAATTTGAATATTCTAAAACTAGTCAAAAATTTAAAAACCAATCTTCTAATGTTATACTTGATCTTTTAAATAATGCGCCATTTTGTTATGATATTAATGATATTATCAAAGAATACTGTAAATTTAAAGGTATTTTTTGTTATCCAGATAAAATACATGATCTTAGGAATCTTACAAATTTATTAAATGATAATAATGATGAAGATTATTTAGATTTAATTGATTGTTGTTGTATTGTTGCATATTATCGTGGAAATTGTACTGAAATATATAAAAATTCAATTGATGACTTAAATATCATATTTAGAATGAATGGTATCGGCTATGAAGTAAATGAAGGCAAACTTATTTTAATATTTAATCCAAAAATTCATGAAGAAATAATACGGCCTTCATTAAAAATCATACATAATTCTTTATTTAAAGTTGCTAACGAAGAATTAATCTTGTCTTTTGATAAATTTAAACAAAAAGATAATTCTGGTGCAATATTATCTGCATCCAACGCAGTTGAAAGTACAATAAAGGTAATTGCCAAAGAATTAAAAATCAAAATAGACGATTCAAAACCCATTTCTGTACTCATAAAAAAACTTTGTGAAGGTGGATTTTTTGATACATTTTTAGATAGCCAAATCAATTCACTTACAAATTTATTGCAATCTACATCTAACGCTCGTAATGCGACGAGTTCCGCACATGGATCGGAGGGTAAAACAGTTAATACTGATGATGAGCTTGTAAAATATGCAATTGATTCTGCTGCATCTAATATTCTGTACCTTATACGCAGATTTGAAAGAATAAAAAAATAATTTTTACTTTCATTATATGAAATCTTTTATTACTTTTTAATTTCTAATCCTTCATTACAAAGTTTTTCTTTTTCTATATTCACCTGTTTTGTAAATTCATTTATTCTTTTACTTATATCAAAAATTTCCTTATTTCCTATTTTTTTACCAATTGCATAATTTTCAGTTATTATTTTTATTACTCCAAAAATTTCAAGATATTTGTAACTCATATTTTGATCCAAATTAATCATTGCTCTTTCACTACTTCTTACTGCATTACAAGCATGAATATTACATTCTTCTATTTTTTCAATTTTTACATTAAATTCATTATCTTGCTGTGTAAAATATATGAGATCAATTTGTAATGCAAACAAATCTTCAAGCATTTCATCAATTGCATTAATTTTTGATTCGAAAATATACTTCTTTTTTTCAATAATAAATTGTTGTTCCAATTCTAATTTTTTATTTATGTTTTCTAATTGTGTCTGCATTTTTACTATTTCTTTATCTTTTTCATCTTGTTTAATCAATAATTCTTTTTCGAAGATTATCCGTTCATTTTGCAATTTTTTATTACTATTTGATGTGTATGCTACAATAATAATTGGAATAATCGCTGCACTAATTAGTGAGATGCAAATTGTAACAATTTCAAGTAACGTCATAATATCAATAATAGTAGTATTGTTCTTAACTTATTTTTAAAATTTGTCTACGAAGATTTCCCCGAATATCAATTCAACAAATAAATGAATGAAAACAAAGATTATAGTAAAAATCATAGATAATATAAAATTTAAATTGAATCTTCTTTTAGTAAAGATAAAACATACACAACACATAAGATAATAAGAAAGTAAATGAAAACAATATTAATTCTAATGGCATATTAAACGTTATAATCAAATAAATACAACATATAAATAGAATCAAGAAGATAATAATTGATTCTCTACCATTGATTTGTCCGAATTTATTTGCTACAATTATTATTAAAAGTACAAATGTAAATAATATAATGACATATATCGATATACCTGTTTTATCAATAATTTCAGGACAAAGTGTCATTAAACTAACAAATATTAGTAAGTAAGAACAAATAATAATTGGATAAGAAGTATAATTTAAATAAAATCTATATCTTCTTGTATATTTTAATTCATAATTAATTTCTCCACACTGTTCTAACCACTTTTTTGATACCCAATTATATGTAGGCGATACTGTTGTCCATTTTTTTGATATGAATACATCATAATCGGAATAAATCAAAAATTTGAATCTAAAATAATCCAATGAATATTTATTGTATCTTAATATTTGCAATATAACTGAATTATTTACATTTTTTGTCCATTTTTCTTTAATAAGCTCGTATAATACGGATTCATCATAAAATATTATTTTAATAGAATCATTGATCTCAATTTTTTTATTTAATAATTCAAAATTTTCAATTTCATTATCTCTTATTTCTAAAACATCTCCTCGAAAATAGATACGAATACTGTTTATATTTACAGGTCTGTTGCCATCATTAAATATAGTCAAGACTGATTTATTATTGTAATTATCTCTTGAATATCTTAAAGCAATACGTTTTGCACGATTCATATAGATTGTTTTGTAAATTGTAATTATCATTACTATTCCTGTGAACCAGGTACCTATTGCAGCAACTGCTTCCCAAGGTATAGATGACCAATCCAAATGAATCACTTTGATTTATTCAAAACCTCATGTGGATGTTTTTGAATGTCTTTATTTGTTTCGTGTAAAATACTCTGTGAATTCTATCTTGACCTCATAGTAGATATCGTCTATCTACGCGTAGCGGTCGTGCCGTGCAGGCACGAAACAGCCGGAGACTCCCTATGTATCTTGACCGTCCTCCAATCAATGATTTTCTTATTTTAACAGTTCGGATCTCCTGTTCACGTTATTCATTATCTCCCTCAGTTCCTCTTCTCTTCTCTCAGGATCCTATATTCTGTTGACATAACGCGGATCACATTCCATGAAATCCACGATATCAGCCATGACATTGTGTTCTGTCGCATCATAAATCGTGTCCATTATTTCTTCGTTCAATTCAGATATCATCCTTGTTATCATCATTCTCAACTTTCAATAACAATCAACAATGTTTTATTCAGATTAATTACAGTTAGTATAACTGACCAAACTATTTTCTAAAATAGTATTATATAGTGTAAAAATCAGTTGAATTCGATGGTCGATGTATATAATAACTTCTTAAAAACAATCAGCGATAAATTCAAAGCCTCCTTTAATGAAATACAGTCGGATTATAATTTCGATCTAGGCGATGAATTCGAAATAGCTGTTTGTAAAACACTAAATCGGATATTACCGAAAAAATATGGTGTTTGTCGTGGAACAGTTTTCACAATAGATGGAAGAACTTGCGGAGACGATATAATCATTTATGATCAACAAACATTTCCAACTCTCAGATTGTTAGAAGATGATCAATGCGCTCAGAAACAGCGTATTCCGATTGAGGCAGTAGTTGCTTATATCGAGGCGAAAAATACCATTGTTCTTGAAGATGGGTGCGGTAATAGCCTTATGCACGCTGTTGAGCAAGCAGTAAAAATTAAAACTCTTGGTCGTAAAGAACATCCATTAGATGTACTCAATGGACAAATTGATCCAATTCCCGAATGTCTTAAAATTGAAAGAGATAAAAGATATCCGCAAATCAATAATCCCATATATACTTGCATATTTTCAAATGGAATACGTAAAAAACCAAAAACCAAAATACTCAATAATGTGGATGCGATTAAATTAATGGATGGTATGAGTTTAAAATTTGAAGAGTTTCATCCAGATCTACTTATCCTTAGTAATGATATTTTTTTACTTCCTGCAATAAATGGTTCATTTTGTTCTCCATTTTTTATGGAGGGACAATCTAAATTACATATTACTTTAGAAGAAAAAATGGCTTGGGGTATAGGAATATCTCTAATGTTTCATGCATTTGAAGATATTAGACTTAAATCTGAATGGAAGTGGACGGTTATAAAAAGTCTTGAACTACTAGAAGAACAATAATAATTATTTTTTCGATTTTATTGCGTAAATCTGTTCAAATTTATATTTTCCATATGGTGTATATTTCCATAATAATGAATTTCCAGCAATCTCATATTCTATAATACCTAATGCTTTGAATTGCATTTTTATTATTTTTGTTATTTGATCTATATTTGTTATGCGATAACCATTCCATGGTTCAACTTCATAATATCCATTAAAATCATTTTCTAATAATCTATCTAATTGATTATCGTACAAATCAGATATTAATTCGAATCCAAAAATCTTCAACAATTCATTCCAAGATAGGGATATTTTTATTATATCCTCGTTTATTATCATGTCACCCTGAAATATTTCTAAAAAACAATTTATTTCATGTATTTCATCGTCCTTTGCAAGATCTTCAGTTCCTTCAGGAGCTTTTGTATTTATGTCGAGCAAATTTTCTTTTAGTTCTTTATTTTCATCTATTAATCCAATGTATTTCTTAGAAATTTCTGGAGGAATCGTATCTCCTCTTATCCAACCAACTGCTGGTTTTTCATCTTTGGTTTCGTCTATTGCTTTAAGAACCTCTAAGCAAAGATGGTATTTATTTTTCCAATGCCTTAGATGATGACTGTCTGTTAATCTTTTTATAAATTGCGAATACTTTATTTTGCCTTCTTCTGTTTCTTCCTTTTTTTCAGATGGCATATCTTCGATATTTTCTGGTATAAAAACTAAAACTGGAATCTTTTTTTCTAATGCATACTCATATTCTTTTTCAGTATAGGATTTTCCATCCTTACAGGATCCATATCTACCGCCTACGATTAAAACATAATAATCGCATTGATCCATTACTTTTTTGATATAACTGAATTGATCATCAGGCGATGCAGCAAATAATTCCATTCCCGATGGTATACAGTTTGCATCCAATAATGTTTGAAAAACGCCCATCCTTTCTTCTACTAAGTCTGTAAATGTTGAACTGACAAAAACCTGATATTTTACGGTATTATCAGCCATATTATCAGTCCTTATTCAAATTTCTGCTCACCGACATCTTTATTTTGCCGTATCTAAACTGATTTCGCCGTTTTCAGAAAATTTGATGCCTTTTCTTTCAGCTAAAAGTTTTATCCTATACGCTTCGTATTGTCTTAACGCAGCGATAATGTAATCATTTCTACTTGAAAAATCTCCGGAAGATATTATATCTTCTTCGATTCTGGATAGTAAACCTTCTGGTATCTTTACTGAGGTTGCTTTTGTTCTTTCTTCTCTATCCATTGTATTTCAATTGAGTTTTCCTTTTAACTAGTTTGGTATTTCTTATGTGTTTTAAATGTAATATTTATATAATCTATATTTTATTTGAAATACTGAGGTTGCAACCGACACCCGATGCAAATGATATGGAATCAGAGTATCTGGCAAGATAATATTTACAATTTTTACGTAAAAAAATCTAATAATAAAAAATAACCCAAATGAAAAATCTACCAACAGAATGAATCAGAATAGTGCTCCCGCCGGGATTTGAACCCGAGTCGAAGCCTCGAGAGGGCTTCATGATTGGCCGCTACACTACAGGAGCTGTAACTCCACCCATACGAAGGTCATTAATAAAGATTTCGAAAAGCGTTCATGTCACTGGATTACCCACTACAAACGGTGTGGATGATACTAAGCTTTAAATTCATGGCAATACAATCCTTACATCATGTCTGAACAATTCTGCACCCAATGTGGTACTATAATCGCAGATGATGCCCAGTTCTGTCCCAAATGCGGGAAAGCGGTCGAAGGCCGTGATGCCGCAACAAAGGAAAAACAACAGATCGCGCAATTCCAGAATGCAATCAACGAGTCTAGAATAGGCTGGCTCGTGTTCCTTCTGGCGATATACTCGATACCTGCCATCATCATAGGACTCTATTACGCTATTGACCCATCAGCTATGGCCAACGCGGCATGGAACAACGAATCGATCAAACAATGGCTTATTGATAACAATATAACCTACGACCAGTTGGTTAATTATTTCCGTTACTTCGGATACATAATCATCGCAAGCGGTGCAATGGTCCTCGTCAGCCTGATATGCACATGGAAGCGCACAGCCTGGAAGATCGCATTCATCGCATGCATGATCGGATCGTTCCTTTGCTTTTTCTCCATATTCGGTATCATCATCGGCCTTCTGGTCTCTTGGATGATCTATGGCACAAAGGATCTTTACGTCAACGACAAATCAATCTCCAAAACGTGAACATCTGAAAGTTAAACCTTTTAAACCCTTTCCATTTTTTCAAGCATTGAATCTTTTATCTGGACAATAAGCGGACACTCTCTTATGCTCCATCGCTGAGATCCTGTCCCTTGTTTCCCTGACCTTGAACACCGATACGCCTGTATCTTTGGATATGTCCTCATCGGTCATCGAAAGTGCTATGCCGTTGAGAACAAGATCGAGATCATGATAGGTTATGCCCATCTCACCCTCATCCGTCTGGCCTTCCCACAACCCTGCAGTAGGTATCTTGTCAATGAACACCTGAGGCACGGCCAATAACTTGGCCAACTGCCAGACCTGCGTCTTATAAAGGTCTATCATAGGCGCCACATCCGCTGCACCGTCACCGAACTTGGTGAAATATCCCATCATCAGCTCGCTCCTATTGGAAGTTCCCACCACAAGATAGTTCTTCTTCCTGGCAATGTTATAGAGAACGATCATCCTGCATCTGGCGGAGATGTTGCCTCTCTCCAGCTGAGAACCCTGATCGGTGAAAAGGGCCGCCGTGAAAGCATCAACTGCTGGCTGTATGTCCACCACCTTGTATGTTGTGCCCCATCTGTTGCTGAGGACCTTGGTGGACTTGTAATCATCCAGGGGCGTAACTGATGTCGGCATGAAGATATTGATGACATTCTTTGCACCTAAGGCTTCGATACACAATTTCGTGATCGTTGCAGAATCAATGCCTCCGCTGAGACCTACCACTGCTCCCTTGCATCCTGCCCTCTTAACAGTGTCCCTGATGAAATCGACCAGCGCCCTGGCGTCATCCTCGTTCATTTCGCGCAACTCGGTGCCTGCCATAGGAAGCGTATCCAATTATTGATAGAAAAACATGTCTGGTGACCTATATCTTAACTGTACATGGGAACAACATTCCGTTAGACCCGAAACACATAATAAAGAAGATTCCATCAGGTTATACATGGGAGTAAGAATCGCCTTGTGTCAGATACCTGCGAACACTGGCAGTGTCGGGACCAACTTAGACCGTATAATGAGCACAATAACACAGACCAAGGCGGACATCTATGTATTTCCAGAGCTTTTTTTGACAGGATATGGCACCGATTATGTGCCATTGAAGAACGATGTCGAATACGCCCTCGACAAGATCTCCCTGTGGTGTTCTGAGAACGATATCGCCATAGCTGTCGGTTCCCCCGCGTTCGTGGAAGGGGCCATCAAGAATTCACTCTATTTCATTACTCAGAACAAGGTCGTACGTTACGATAAGATATACCTCGCAAAATTCGGGATATATTGCGAATCCATGTTCGTCCAAGGTAACAAACCAGCCATGGCAGAATTCAAAGGCATGAAATTCGGTCTTTCCATATGCTATGACCTATTCTTCCCCGAGATCTCCAGATTCTATGCTATGAACGGCGCCGACGTCAACATATGTGTTGCGGCATCGGCAGAACCTTCCAAAGAATATTACGAGAAGATAGCGCCAGCGAGATCGTTGGAGAATGTCATGTACACCATATTCGTGAACAACATCGGTAAATACGGTACAACGAAGATGTTCGGCCATTCCCGCCTAATAGGCCCACTCGGGAACACGATAAGCGAGGCCGATGACCGTGAGGACATCAGATGCGTCTATGTTGACAAAGAAGTGATCAAGAATTCACGCAAGATAAGAAGACACATGACCGATCTGAGAAAGGACATCGACTGGAAGATATGATCAATATTCTACCAGATCGCCCAACTTTATGTACCTCGCGTTCAACCATTTGGCCAATTTCAACGCGTCCTTCTTCCACAGGCCGTCACTCGAATCGATGACCGTCCATTCAGTATTGGGAAGGTTCATGATCGGTGCGATCTTCTTCAGTTCCGAGATCGGTTCCATCCCAGGAACTGCAGACACGTTACCTTGGCCATCCGTGATTATTATCACATAACATCTCTCATCCGGATGCTTCCTCAGATAATTCATCAGATAATCCCTTGCTGTCAAAAGAGCAAGATTCAACGGAGTAGAATCTCCGGTGGGTGTATTTGCCAAGGTCTCGCATATGGTCTCCACAGAACGGGTGAACGGTACTATCAGATCCGCCCTGTCTGATCTGAATGTCATCAGTGCCACCTTGTCCCTCTTGACATAACTATCCGTCAACATGGACCTTATAGCTCCCTGGACCACTGCCATCATGTTGCCTACTACAAGCGACCCGCTGACGTCCACCATGAATAAGAAGGAACACGAATCACGTTTGATCCTGACCTTCTCACGTATATCCTGGGACTCGATAACGAGACTCAGACCGTTGGATTCCCTTGCTTTCTGATGTGGTGCCGCCGCCCTGACTGTGGCATCGAAGGCCGGGTCACCGGTCTTTCCATTGGGTATCCTGAATCCCTGATACCTGCCAGAATTCTTTTTGCTGGATCTGTCGACCCTTTTGGTCTTTATACCGACCATCTCATGAAGGCGTATCGCTTCGAACTCAACTATCTGGTCTATGGTCTTCTTAATATCATCACATAGGTCTGTGCTGTTTCCAATGGGCACCGTTGTTTTTGGTTCGAGATCCCTTACAACTATACTGCTCTCATCTATGTCTTCAACATTCACATCGGTCTCGACGAGCTCCATCACATCCACATCATCGAGTTCCAGAACATTCTCTGCCTCCACCTGATCCTCGACCTCTCTGTCCGTTCTCCTATGGGAAAGACACATTATCGATGCTTCACGTATATCATTGTCAGAAACAGAGGCCCTGGCATCCAAAGCGGCCAATACCTTCGAGACCCTTGCAACGGCGATATCGCCGCGATGTCCCTTTACGCCTAGTTCCTCGCATATGCGTGCGATGGTTGTAAGGTCCCCATGTGTGAGAACAATGCCCGAGATCGTTGATCTGGCCGTCTTTATCCTGTTTGCCTCTGCCACATCATGTTCATCATAATCAGATGAGAAAACAGAGGGGTCCTCGCGGAATCCCAATTCCACCGAGGTTATGTCGGCTCTGACCCCTATCTCCTTTTCAGGAAAGACACTCACACATATGTCGAATCTGTCCGATATAGCACCAGATATCTCTTTCTCTGCTGGGTCCATCGTAGCCATGACAGTGGTACTTAGAGGATATTCTGCTGAGACGCCCTCCCTCTCGACTATGACCTCACCAGACAGTACGCACTCCATCAGAGCGCTTACCGTCCTCTGATCGAAAAGATTGATATTGTCCACATACAGCATGTTGCCGTCAGCGCGCTTTAGAAGACCGCCTAGAACTACAGTACGCCCCTCTTTTATGGCCTTTTCCAGATCCAATCCTCCGAACAGCTGTTCGTCGGATATGTTCTGTGGGACCTCCACCATCTTTTTGCCCTGTACAAGATTCGAGAACGATCTCACAAGAACGCTTTTTGCAGTGCCAGAGGGCCCCCTTATAAGAACCCCTTTTATGCGATCGTCCACTGCAGCGCACATCAAGGCTTTCTTGGCAAGGTCCATACCGACAACGGCCGAGAAAGGAAGACCCTCTCTCAAAGATTGCTTAGACATTCCTCTAACTCTCTCCTGTCGAACTTTGTATCCTCGAAAGGTTTCCTCTTGATACGATGACTCAGCACCATGGGTGCGACGATAGCGAGGTCCTCTTTGGTTACACTGTCCCTGCCTTCGAAAGCTGCGTTCGCCCTTGCCGCCCTCACTAACGTTATATCGGCCCTGTGACCTTCCATGTCGAAATGCATTGCAATCTCGGATGCCATTACGACGGTGCTCCTGTCCACCTTGATACCCAGCACTCTTTCTCTTGCATCCTTTATCTTATTACGGAGCTCGACGGTTTCTTTTTTGTATTTCTCCGTGAAGGCCACTGGGTCTGAATCGAATTCCAATCTGCGCATGACCACTTCAGCCCTATATTCGATGGTCCTCTCCCCGATTATCTCCACACAGAGTCCAAATCTGTCCAATAATTGAGGTCTCAGATCTCCTTCCTCCGGATTCATTGAACCTACCAGTATGAACTTCGAAGGATGGGAGAATGAAACTCCTTCTCTTTCGACGTAATTGACGCCCATCGCCGCGGAATCTAAGAGCAGATCTACAATATGGTCATCTAAAAGATTGACCTCATCCACGTACAGAAGATTTCTGTTCGCCTGTGCCAGTACACCCGGTTCGAACTTTTTTTGACCAGTCTGCAGAACATGTTCCAGATCCAATGTGCCTGCCACACGGTCCTCTGTCGCACTCAACGGAAGTTCGACAACACGCATTGGCATTACCTCGATATCGTATTTTTTGGAATGATATCTCTCTGAACATTCTGCACACATGTTATTCTTATTTTTTGGGTCACAATGAAAAGGACACCCTTTGATGTACTCCACTTCTGGAAGCACCTGCACCAAAGACCTGATCGTGGTTGATTTGGCGGTTCCTTTTTCGCCTTTCACAAGAACGCCGCCTATTCCTGGATCCACGATATTCAACAACAAAGCCCTTTTCATATCTTCCTGTCCCACTATAGCGGCGAATGGAAACAGATTCTGACCTATGGACGACATCTTATCAAAATCAAAATTACATCATCGGGACTTAAACATGATGTGCTGGATGTAAACAACGTTACAACCAATGTTTGCTAATGTCTATGATAAAACAATTAAAAACGATGTATATCTGCGCGCATTGCTATAATTCCAAAGTTATTCTCCATTATTTCTAATCTATTTTTCTGGCTTCCACAAAAACTTATAAATGTGAAGCATTTAACGGTGACCTAGGCCGAGATAGCCCAGCCCGGTAAGGCGCGAGCCTGGAAAGCTCGTGGGAGTCTTTCCCTCGGGAGTTCGAATCTCCCTCTCGGCGCCATTCCCTTAAAAAAATAAAAGTATTTTTCCTTTATATCATTAAAAAACCGTATTCATGAAAATTCTTTGAATAAAACTGGATTCATGTTTCGCACTTCATCAGATCTTCCATGGATTCCCCTGCACCTTCCTTAACGTCAGGATTCTTTTTCACATAATCATCGAGAAGAACATCGTATATCGGTTGCGTACCTACGCGTCCAGATATCACGTATGCAATGAAAACACATATAGCCACAGGAAGAAGATGCGTTAATGTTCCAGTCATTTCGGTCACCAGCATTATTGAGGTCACAGGTGCTCTTAAGGATGAGGCGAGTGTTCCAGCCATGCAATAAATTGCACAATTGCATATCAACTCATTTGGCATGCCGACCTTTGTCATCACTATGCCGACCGCAGCACCTCCTAACGCACCGACTGCCAGTATTGGCATGAATATGCCACCGGGAGCACCACAACCAAAACTACTGGTGCTGAAAAATAACTTGACTATTAAGAGCGTCAATATCATCGCGATCCCGATCTCTGCCTTTTCTGCGATACCTACTAATCCCTCCCCACTACCCAAGGTCTCTGGAAAATATATCCCGATCGGAAGGGCGACCAGAATTACCACTCCAGGAGCCAACCATCCAGGCAACCTGCCATACAATGCCCTCATCTTGATGTAAGAGTAGTTCATAGTCCAACCCAGTACTCCGGCCACTATTCCACATGGTATCAACCACCAATACTCATTGATGGCCAGATCTGGAACATCTACGAAATCAAGAATTGGTGTCAGACCGAAGATATACATGGCGATCAAACTCGCTGCCAGTGATCCGGCAATACCTGCCAAAAAAACATACTTCGAAAAACTATGTTGTATCTCTTCCATGGCAAATACCATACCAGAAATGGGTGCACTAAATGCCGCCGCGAGTCCCGCTGCAGCACCACTGGTCATAAGTAATCTTTTTTCTAACTCATCTCCACTCATCCGGTCAGATGTTACTTTTGCCGTTGCCGCACCGATATAAACAGAGGGTCCTTCTCTTCCGACTGAAAGCCCGAATATGCCGCCTAGAAACCCACCAGAGAAACGTGCCATCAATACTTTTGGTGCATTGAGTTTGAATCCGAACATCACATTTCCTTTAACTTGAGGAACACCGCTGCCTGATGATGAGGGTTCCCACTTTATTATACGATATATTAGAAATCCCGAAAAAAGGGCCAAAGCGATCCATGGGAATATGTATATCGGATTTTCTTCCAAAAAAGCATACATAAAAACGGCAAAATCCGTACCGTAATCGATACCCAAACGGAAAAGACAAGCCATAAAACCAGCTAAAAGACCGATTATTATGCATTTCCATGCAAGGTCCCATCTTGCATGTTTCTCTCTCGACCTGGATGCTTTTCTTTCCATTCAAATATGCATGCTGTTTGAATCCTATTAACATTTGGCCAAATAAAATTCATTATTCATGCCCTAATAATTATTTAAACCAGAAAGGCCATAGAAAAAGAAAGTCGAAAGGAAACGATTTCATGGACCTTAACGAAGCCATCATGTCAAGGCACTCTGTCCGCAATTACATGGACAAAGAAATAGAAGAAGAAAAACTCGCAGAACTATATTCTGAGATATATCTCTGCAATACAGAGGGCAAACTCAATATACAAATGATCACAAATGAACCGAATGCATTTGATGGGTTCATAGCACATTACAGTAACTTCAGCGGAGTTGCCAACTATATGGTGCTAATAGGCCCAAAAAATAAGGACCTTGACGAAAAGATCGGATATTACGGGGAGCGCTTGGTGCTGAAAGCACAACAACTTGGACTTAACACCTGTTGGGTAGCATTGACCTTCAATAAGGGAAAAACAGAATGCAGAATGGACAAAGACGATAAACTGGTGTGCGTCATAACCCTTGGATACGGAAAGACACAAGGTGTCCCCCATAAGAACAGACAACCATTGAAGTTTTTCTACAGAGCGAAAGAAGAACCACCAGAGTGGTTCATGAATGGTGTGAGAGCTGCTGTTTTGGCCCCTACCGCGATGAATCAACAGAAATTTGTAATCAGCCTCGTCGACGACAAGACCGTTGATGTGAAATCAAAATTCGGCCCCTATACAAAAGTGGACCTTGGTATTGTAAAATATCATTTTGAGATCGGAGCAGGCGAAGACATCTTCAAATGGAAATAAGACTGAAGTGTTTAAAACATCAAACCCACAAAAACAGATTATAAAACATCTTACCGTTTAGAATCAAAACCTGTTCTACAACGGATTCAAATCTTTAAAAGGATAAAAATCAGGAATTATAAACATTCCTTGAGAAATTTTGAAGGCGTGGTCACCCTGACGGGCGACCCGTAGAACGACTCTACATTACTGGTCAATATGACGTCTATCCCATTTCTCAATGCAGCATATGCGTATATCGCCTTGTCCGTTTCCGTCATTTCGGAATCCATGGCGCATACTACATCCTCCATCTGAGAATCCAGAGGAATCACCAACCGCATCAGTCTTACAGCAACTGCTCTTGCCAACTCATCAGAGCCGAGAATGCCCCTGGCAGTACAGATGATCTCCTCGATGCAAGACACCGTGCAGAACCTTTCCATGGTCTTATCGGCCATTATTTCTGAAAAGGAATCGACTTCGATCCTATCTTCAGCACAATCGAACATAAGATCCAGGATTATATCGGTGTCAACTAACAACTTCATCTGCTCATCCTCAACCTCTCTGGATCGCTTCCTATCGGGAATATACCGCGCAATGAATTGACCGCCGTCTTAAGTGAATCTTCGGTATTGGTCACTGTCGCAACGATCTTGTTATGCCTGGTGACCATTACATCCTCTCTAGAAGATAACTCCAGATAATACAACATATTTGACCTGAAATCGGACACAGATACGAACACTCTATCACACTTCCTTTGTTATTTAACAGGTTTAAAAAAAGTTTACAAATGGTTTGAAAGTGTTTGATATGGATTTGCTGACCCATTGGGTTTTTCTGGAAAGTGCCAATCTCGCTGGTTCCTTACGGACACACATTGTTGCAAGACTGCGATAGGAAACAACGAACATTTGAGCCCGTAAGCATCCTTCATTCCTTCCGTATCTCATTCTCATGACCAAAGACCATGAAGATACGCCACAATTTGTCTATCGACCTTGACTATGGACGTGCACATGACACGAACGCCCTCGGATCGCCAAATGTTATCAGGCATTTTTTGTATATAATATTTTTCTTTAACTAGACATTTGTCTAATCAAATTATATTTAAACATACAAAAGTTCCAAATACAAATGTTGATTTGAACAATATCATATGAATGAATTAGAAATCAAAAAAAATAATAACGTGCAGTTTCGAAATAATGCCACATGTTTTTAAAAACCGTTATACGACCAAATTGTTCTATGACATTGAATCAAATTACATCTCGATTCCAGCAAGGCAAATTTCCAGACGATTAATGATACCTAGAAGGAACAATCGAAAAACATATTGAACGCACAAATTTCTAAGCGGACAAAAATTCCAGACACCGAACAACCAGTCGAATCGAACATACGTGTACTAACCAAAATATCTATTAAACGACCTACTAATTATTCAATTATGGGATATTAATATACATAACGATACGTAACACTATTAAAATATTTTTATATTAGATATTTGTCTAAAATGTAAATTAGTTTGTATTAAAAAGTACATAATTAAATGTGTCTAGTCTAGACAAAAATAGAAAAAATAAGAATGAATCTTATTAAAAAGTGAAAGGAAAAATGGTTTTACGGTTCGATCGCATCATCGTCGGGCACCCATGCCCCCGCTGATGAGAACGGATCAATTCTTTTTCTGGGTCTGCGATGATTCTGCGGCCTTGGGTGCGTCGTTTTGGGCGGCCTTTGACTGAGCATTGTCGTTACAGCGCTCTTTTGGGTGCTTTCCCATGTAAAATGAATTGGCATTTCTATATATACGTATCCACAATCAACCAAAATCTAAGTAATAAATCTTAAAAAAGAAAGAAAATTAAAAGGCCATGGAGCCTTGTTTGATCATGCTGAATTCGGCTGATCGTTCTTCTCCCTCTTCAAAAGAAGTACGAGTATCAAAGAAACAACACAGGTTGCTGCCGCGATCAAGAACGATGCTGTATAATCCCCTGATCCAGATAGCGCATTGTTGATGCATGTGAAGACCAAAGAAGATGCACCCAGCGCCAAACACACGATACCATAGTTAACACCCATGTTCTGTGTTCCGAAATGATCTGCTGTAACAGTGGCATAAACACCGGACACGCCTCCGAAGGCGTATCCTATTATGCTGATACATACAAGGAACATTACACCCTGTGCAACAATGGCCGCAATGATGCCGACCGCTGTGAGAACAATAATGAACAATAATGCTTGAAGACGACCTATCCTATCGGAAAGCCAAGTAATTGAAAGACGACCGGCAGCACTACTGGCACCCACGATCATGACTCCGAGTGTCGCCAAAGATTCCACTAATCCACGGTCCATTCCCAGTGGCTTGAGAAGAGGATTCAAAATGAAGAATGCTGGAACTACGAAGAACAATGAGAGGAATATCAAATAGAATGACTTTCTACGAAGCATCTCTTTGGTCGTATATTGCTTCTGTGACATCTGGACGTTTATCTGCACACCATCTTTTGAAACAGTGTAGTCCTTGGGAGGGCTGACCAAGAAAAAAGAACTTGTCACACATATCAACAAGAAAGCGATTCCAAAGATCTCGAAGGTCGTTGGAACTCCAAATTCCTTAAGAAGATATGATGCGACAGGAGCAAAGATGACCATCGAAAATCCGAAGGCACCTACCATCATTCCTGTTGCAAATCCACGTTTATCAAAGAACCATTTCTGAACGTTAGCGACCGTACAGGTATAGATTATTCCTACACCCAGGCCACCAATTATCGCATATGTGAGAAAGATGAGGGACGGACATCCTGAATTGACGAACGCTGTGATCAATATACCGAACGACATCACAATACTTCCAAAAATGGCCGTCTTTTTTGACCCGAATATGGACATGATCTTACCACCAATGACCATTCCGATCACAAACGCCACCATCATTATCGAAGTGACCAATGCAGCCGAACTCGAATTCCAAGAAAGATACTGTGTTACCGGCTGCTTAAAAACGCTCCACATGTAGATGATACCAGCACAAAGTTGGACCACCATACCAGCTGCCAGGACCAGATATCTGTTCATGACCTTTTGACTGCAATTTTCACTCATGATTGCACCTATCGGGCTCCTGATGCAAGATGAGTATTTTAATATGTGTTCATTGATGTATATTTTTATACATTAATTCTAACAAAAACAGTGACGCATTCAGAGTAAAAACGAAAAAGAAGAGGTTTGGAAAGAGTTTCCCAGAACTACCGACCCGTAAAGGAGGAAACCGTCATGAAGACGTGGATCGGTTTTTTGTTCGAACCTAATGTTGAGGATTAGGGTCCAAACAGTTTTGGAGGTTGTCCCAAGTAAGTATCCATCCGTCATCGAACCGAAATAAAGTCTCGAAGACACGAGATGTCCAATCATCCCGCCCTTCCCTTTGTTCCAAACGTCGATTCAGGCATACAAAGGACTTACGTCCCACAAAAAGAACACCGATAGTGCCCTACTTTGTATGAACTAAACGAACGAATTCCTACTAATATAAAAATAATTCTATGCCGTATATATAAGAAGGTCACAATCGTACAAAATAGGCCTTAAATGGAGTAAGAAGTTTACGAATGAATCATTGCTTGCGACATATAAGAACGGGACAATATGCCATCCTTGCGATCTTCTCAGCAACACTACCCAAAAGTGTATGGGATAGACCAGTACGCCCAAGTGTTCCACAAACAACAAGATCGTGATTCTTGGATTCTTCTATTATTACTTCGGCCGGCCGTCCGGTAATGATCTTGGGTTGAACCTCGACTCCCATCTCGGCCGATCTTTCAGTCACATATTTCAACGAGGCCTTTGAAGCATTCAAGATGAAATCCCTCTCATCTCCAAGGCCATACCCTTGAGCTACCGCTGCATAACTGCCGATGTCGAAAACGCATATTGCAGTCACCTTGGAATTCAATGCCTTCGCAAGTTCAAGACCGTCATCTATCGCAAACTTGTTACTGTCGCTACCGTCAACAGCGATCAATATTTTTTGATACATATTATGAATATCGTGAGGCAAGAATAAAAAACTACGCCAAAATACAAACGGCCAGATTTTTTATTCATGATCGAAAGGAAGTCACCTACCGCACGCGTACACGCACACAAACAGCCATTTAAATAAGATAATATATTAGGTCTTAGGAACATCGAGGTTGAATTAATGTTAGTAAACGCAGAACTCTACGTAAAGGACCTCCCGGGACAACTGGTGGGATCTTTGGAACCTATCTCCATGGTAAATGGCAATATTGTCGGAGTGGTCCATAACCGCGATATAATTGTCAACCAGAGGATCTGCGTTAACGTCACCTTCGAAGTTGGAAGCAATGACGATCTGGAAAAGCTGAAAAAGACCTGGAAGGCCAAGGATATCCTGATAGCATCCATAGGCTCGGTATACAAAACGGCCACGATGGAATATCTCCTCTTAGGTTCATTCAATGCTTCACATGTAGAGAGGCTCATAGATGAGGCCTCCAATATCGTATCGTTCGAATCCGTGGACGTGAACTATTCTACAGCCAACGCCACCAAGACCCGTACCGCGATGATAACCGTAGAGGTACTCAATGACGAGGACCTTGACAAATTGGACAGATTCCTTGATGCCGCCTGCAGAGAAAGTGGCATTGTATACATCAGGGGGCTCTAAGATGAGAATACTGATATCAGGTTTCGGAACTGTGGGACAAGGATTTGCGGAAGTCGTTGCAGCCAGACAGGACTTTTTCCAAAAAAGATACGGCAAAGACGTTAAGATAGTCTGTGCCATGGATTCCAAATCATATGCATCGAATCCAGAAGGACTCGATCCATTAGCACTAGTATCCATAAAAAAATCCACAGGCAGAGTCGGAAACCGTGAATATACGAATTCCACAGAGGTCATGGATTCGGTCGATTATGATCTTCTGGTAGAGGTCAGCCCGACCGATGTACAGACCGGCGGGGTCGGATTGGTGAATATAAGACATGCCCTTGAGAACAAGAAAGATGTCATCACGGTCAACAAAGGTCCGCTCGCCCTCAAATTCTCCGAATTGATCGGTATAGCAAAGAAGAACAAATGCAAGTTCCGCTTCGAAGGATCTGTAGGGGGGGCTATGCCCATCATAAATCTCTGCCATGAGAACCTTGTGGGGGAGAATATCAAATCGATACGCGGTATCCTTAACGGTACCTGCAATTACATCTTGAGCAAGATGGACAACGGACAGCCATTCGAACAGGCCCTCAAAGAGGCCCAACAGATGGGATATGCAGAAACAGATCCCACGAATGACATAGAAGGTTACGATGCAGCATGCAAGATCGTTATCCTTGCCAATTCCATTTTCGGAAAGGATGTGACCTTTTCCGATGTTAGGATCACAGGTATAAAATCCATAACTGCAGAGGCGGTTGCTCTGGCTGCTTCCCACAACATGGTAATAAGACTCATAGGTGAGGTCTCAGAGAATAAACTCGAGGTTGCTCCGCGCCTTGTACCCAAAGGACACCCGCTTAGCATCTCTGGTACACTTAACGCCGCCCAGATCGTATCGGACCTTGCGGGGCCCGTGACCGTTACTGGACGTGGAGCAGGGCGCATTGAAACCGCTTCTGCCATATTGAGCGATCTGATAGCCATAATGGATGTAAGGAAATGAACATGTCCGAAAAGCCAATAGTGATGTATGATACCACTCTGCGCGACGGAGCACAGACCGAAGGGATAACCTTCTCGGTAGAGGACAAACTGGAGATACTCAAGGAACTTGACGAATTCGGGGTCGGATTCGTAGAAGGGGGATGGCCGGGTTCCAACCCCAAAGATGATGAGTTCTTCGAAAAAGCTGGAAAATTAAAATTGAAAAACACCGTTCTGACAGCCTTCGGGAGCACATGCAGACATGGCATCGAAGCCAAGGACGATAAGAACATGAACGCCTTGGCAAAATGTTCTGCTGGATGGTGCTGCATATTCGGAAAATCATGGGACTTCCAAGTAACAAATGCACTATGCATACCGTTGGAAGAGAACCTAAGGATGATCGAGGACAGCGTCAGATACCTAAAAACCTCAGGGAAACGTGTGATGTTCGACGCCGAACATTTCTTCGATGGCTACTATTCCAACCATGATTACGCACTGAAATGCCTGGGAGCTGCCGAAAAGGGAGGGGCTGAATGGTTAGTGCTTTGTGACACCAACGGCGGTTCCATGCCTGATGAGATCAGAACGGCGGTCGAGGACGTGATGCTCACATTCGATATCCCGATAGGCATTCATTGCCATAACGATACGGACCTTGCAGTTGCGAATTCGATGATGGCCGTAGAAAGCGGTGCTATCATGGTCCAAGGGACCATAAACGGAATTGGAGAAAGATGCGGTAATGCGAACCTTTGTTCGGTCATTGCCAATCTCGCGATCAAGATGGAGTATGATGTGCAGATTAAGGACATCTCAAAATTGACAGAGGTCTCCAAGTTCGTCGGTGAGATCAGCAATACCTTACCGTCTTCCGGACTGCCTTACGTAGGAGAGAAGGCATTCGCCCATAAAGGCGGCATGCATGTATCGGCACTCGCGAAAGATCCCCGTACTTACGAACACATACCGCCGGAGACCGTCGGTAACAAACGCAGAGTACTGATCTCGGACATGGCAGGAAAAGCCAGCATAAATGAGAAACTGAAAGAATTCGGCATTGAAATCACCGACAACGAAAGCAAAGAGATCATAGAAAAGATCAAGAAGCTTGAGGCCAAAGGATATGAGTTCGAAGGGGCAGATGCAAGTTTCGAACTTCTCGTAAGAAGACTCAAAGGAGATCTGGAACCCCCTTTCAAAGTGGTAGGGTTCAGACTATTCATTGATGAGATCGGAGATAACAAACTAATATCCGAGGCCAGCATCAAGGTCCAGGACGCAAACGGCAACATAGAGCATACGGCGGCCGACGGAGAAGGTCCGGTTAATGCATTGGACAACGCATTGAGAAAAGCATTGTCCAAATTCTTCCCAATAATGAAGGATATAAGATTAACGGATTACAAGGTCCGTGTGCTCGATGAGAAATCCGCCACAGCAGCAAGCGTCAGAGTACTCATCAGATCATCCAACGGCAAGACAAGTTGGACAACAGTAGGTGTTTCGGAGAACGTGATCGAGGCATCCCTCAATGCCTTGGTCGATTCGATAGAATACGCCATCTTAAAATATCACGAAAATTGAACAGGAGCAATAGAGATGAATAGAACAATCATCACGCTGGTCGGAAAGGATCATACAGGGATCATAGCTGCGGTCTGCAACTATTTCGCTGATAATGACATCAATATCCTTGACATCAGTCAAACAACAGTCCAGGAATACATCAACATGATGATGATCGTGGACCTCAGCAAATACAAAAAGAGTTTCAAAGAGCTCGCTGAGGACCTTGACAAAGTCGGAGAGAAAGTTGGTGTCAAGATCAAGGCACAGCATGAAGAGATCTTCGACATGATGCACAGGATCTGAGTAAAATGTTGGAAATGAACGAGGTTTTCGAGACCAACAGCATGATCTCCAATGAGAATTTGGATGTCAGAACCATCACGATGGGCATCAGTCTCCTTGACTGCATAGATTCAGATCTGGATGCTATGTGCGAGAGGATCTATAATAAGATCACGACCTGCGCCAAGGACCTCGTCAGAGTAGGTGACGAGATCGGTCTAGAATTTGGTATTCCCGTCATAAACAAAAGGGTCTCGGTCACACCGATCGCTTTGATCGGAGCATCCGCGTGTAAGACCTCGGACGATTTCGTAAAGATAGCAGAGACCTTGGAAAGGGCCGCTGGAAAGATAGGTGTCAATTTCATCGGTGGATATTCAGCGCTGGTCCAGAAAGGCATGACCCGTGCCGATGAGCTCCTGATAAGATCGATACCAAAGGCATTGAAGGTCACAGACCACATATGCAGTTCCATAAGCCTTGCATCTACAAAGACCGGGATCGATATGGATGCCGTCAGGCTTATGGGGACCATCGTCAAACAGACAGCGATGGAGACCAAAGACCAGGACTCATTGGGATGTGCAAAGCTGGTGGTATTCTGCAACCCTGCGGATGACAATCCATTCATGGCCGGAGCATTCCATGGAGTGACAGAAGGGGACACCGTCATCAATGTAGGTGTCAGCGGACCCGGTGTCATCAAGACCGCGATATCCAAAGTAAAGGGAGAGAACTTCGAGGTACTGTGCGAGACAATTAAGAAAACATCTTTCAAGGTCACGAGGGTCGGACAGCTGGTAGCCAAAGAAGCATCGAAAAGACTGAACGTACCGTTCGGGATCATTGATCTCTCGCTTGCTCCCACCCCTGCGGTCGGAGATAGTATCGCCGAGATCATCCAAGCAATGGGAATAGAGGTCGTTGGTGCCCCAGGTACCACTGCGGCATTGGCCATCCTTAATGACCAGGTAAAGAAAGGAGGCATAATGGCCTCATCTTATGTCGGAGGACTCAGCGGAGCATTCATACCTGTATCGGAAGACAGCGCGATGGCGTACGCCGCCGAGATAGGCGCACTTACATTAGAGAAACTGGAAGCCATGACGTGTGTATGCTCAGTAGGTCTGGACATGATCGCCATACCCGGCGATACACCGGATACCACCATAGCCGGTATAATCGCTGATGAGATGGCCATCGGTATGGTCAATCAAAAGACGACGGCCGTTAGAGTGATACCTGTCATCGGGAAGAAGGCCGGAGAGCACGCCGAATTCGGTGGACTCCTAGGAAGAGCGGTCATAATGCCAGTGAACAAATACGGTTGCGCTGAATTTGTAGATCGCGGAGGAAGGATCCCCGCTCCGATTCACAGTTTCAAGAACTGAAACCATTCAACATTTTTCTTTTTTATATTTATTCAAAATCTTACGGCACAAAGCCGACGCTGTATTAGAAAATTTAACCGCAATTTTTGACGAAAAGAGATAAGAAAGTATTTAGTCCCCTTTCGGGGCAAAGTCACAACTAAGATGTGCAAGAGGTGGGAGCAGAGGGATTTGAACCCCCGTCAGCGGGTTTCCACCACGGGGGGAGCTACCCCCCGCGAAATTAACGAGTCATCGCTCCAGTTAATCATCAACTGTCAGCAAACTCATTTTAATCACGCTCAATAACTGGAGCCCGCCAGTCTGCCAGGTTAGCCTATACTCCCATGGTAGCCCGTCAGGGTTACTTCTTGCGCATCTTTGCCGCTCTCTTTCTTCTTCTCATTTTCTTCTTGCGCCATTTCCAACGCTGGTTACCGCGTTTCTTCCAGGCGCGTGAACTTCTCTTCATGATATTTCCTCTCGATAGATCCTCATCACACAGGTGACGACCCTCTGGCGGGCCCGTCGGGAATTTCGGTCCCTTTAAGGGAGACTTTCGAACCCGAGGCGTCTGGCTTAGAAGGCCAGCGCTATATCCTGGCTAAGCCACGGGCCCCGCAGACCTCCATTCACATCTATCATTTAAAGGTTTAGTTTAAATGACACATGAAAGATGGAAATCTCCGACGTTCACAGGTAGATATAGCGGACAATTTGACTGATTATTAAAGATTTGCTATATAACTTGATTAATTCGGTTACCAGTACTTACTGTTGGCGATCACGTCTGAGTCCACGAAATATTGATAGATCGAATTTCCAGTGATCAATAAACAAAGCGCCTCGGCCATGCAGATTATTGCAAGCAGTACCATAAATGGCCACCAGTTGAACAGTTTACCGAACAACATCACGATCTTTTCTGCAAAACTTGCGATCATATACACAACTGCACCGGCCACGAAAGCGATTATTACTCTGGGCCATCCGCTCCCCAGCAATTCGAGACCCTCTATATCCGCACAACGACCCAACAGTAGATATGCAATGAAAATAACAACAAGGCCCAGTATAACTGCAAAATGAACTTCGCGGAATGGTCTTATGACCATTGTAAATCCCATCAATACTATGACAAGAGATGTAAATATCCCCCAAGAAGCATATTTTGAAAGGGTCAGGCCTATCATGACCACCCCGAATATCACACCTAGTGCCATAAGGACATTGTACTTCCAAGATGGCTGATCCTTCTTGTAAAAATATACAATAACAAGAGCCAATGCTCCACCGATAAGCAATATTACCTCTGGAATGTGACTCGCGTAAAAGTCCTGTATGGTCATCGTGTAGTCCATATCTGGTGATTGCGTATTTTGATTATAATACTTGACGATGAAACGTACCCCTTATGATGCTTTGTTGTAGATGCTACAACCATTATTCTCATTTTCAAGAAGTCGTATGCATCTTTCGAACAAGATTAAAATACTATCTTGAAACGATACCTCTCTAATGTCAGAAATAATCTACAAAGAATCCCAAAGACAACTGCCGTGGATAATATCGGCCCTGATAATATTGATGGCTGCCATTGTTGAGGCCGTATTATTCTACAGCTACTTCTATCAAGATCGTAACTCTGTTCCTTGGTATCTATTAGCAGTAGTAACGGTTCTGATGGTTTCCCTCGTGTATCTTGCTCTGTTCCTGAGAACCACTGTGACCGTAACAGAAGATGAGGTCATCATAAAGACAATCCCTGTACGGAGGATCTTAAAAAAGAAGATAAAGAACGTCGAGATCCAAGATATCAAAGCCCTGCGTCAATACGGAGGATGGGGAATAAGATACACTGGCAAAAAGATTGGATACATCAGCTACGGTGACAAACGCGGAGTCATGCTCCACTTCGAAAAAGGAAACGATATAATGATATCTTCAAAGGATCCAGAAGCCCTTATGGAAGCTATCACTTCGTGACCTTCGGCGGAGTGATTATCAGACCTATCGAATGCATTTTCCTCTCGGGGGTGGCTGGATTTTCCGCCAACCTCGAGATGGTCCTTCCGATGATCTGCACCGCATTATCCAACTCATATTCGGTGGCATATATTGGAGCTGTTGTGAATCCCATTATGTCTTTCTTGAGATCGAAACCTTCTCTTCTGAGTCCATTTTGAAACTCCTGAATGAATGCCATACAATATTGTGTGAACAATGCTAATAAGAATTCAGGAGATGGGTCCACTTGATCCTCAGAAGGCATGAATGCTTCTTCGGCCAAAGAATACGTCTTTTCCACAGTTCCGCGTTTTCTTGTTGTATCAACTACTGTCACAAGACCCGCTTTCTCAAGTTTTGCAAGATGCCTATACATCGTAGAGCGCGGTATGTCCTGACATCTTGTACATAATCCTTTGACTGATATCTTCTCTGCATATCTGATCTCCAGCAATATCTTTCCTCTGACAGGATCAATTAGATTTTCCAAGATCTTACTATCCATAATCTCAATATGAGAATGATTTCAAGGTAATAATAAATCTCCACTGCTAAAAATAAGAATGATGATACTGTCAAAAGAAAGGTATTATATCTCAGATGTCTTGATTTGCTACCATGGACGTCGGAGTATTGATCACACTAACAGTAGCTTTGTTCTTCATACTAGACCCATTCGCTAGTCTACCGGTGTTCATATCAGTAACAAAAAATCTGGACCAAAAGGAGATTAAGGCCTATGCGAACAAAGCCGTACTAGTTGCGGCCATCCTTCTTTTCGTATTCGTATTCGTAGGTTCTGACCTCATGGGGATCTTTGGGGTCACCATGGACAGTTTCCGTGTAGCCGGTGGTGCAGTGCTTTTCATGATGTCTATCGAATTGATATTCGGACTGAAACTTGCCAAGATGGATGATGAAAAGGGAGCTGCTTGGGTCATCATCGCTACTCCTATACTTACCGGCCCCGGAGTCATAACGACAGCGGTTCTATTCTCAGCGCAATATGGAGCGGCCATAGTGCTCATTGCAGGCGTCATCGCGCTTCTGCTTACATGGATAATCCTAAGAAGCGCAACGGTCATTATGAAATTCGTCGGAGAACAGGTGATCGGCATACTCTCCAAGATAATCGGTCTTCTAATCGCTGCGATGGCCGTAGAATACATATTCGGAGGGGCATTGGCGTGGTTCAATAACAATTCTGTAGAACTAATCTCCCTGGCACTTTCCTTCATATAAGATCAATAAGTAAATTCAGCTTCAAACAATCATGGGAAAAGAATAACTCCTTTGATATCGATGTTACATGAATTACTGGAGGATGATGAAATGGATGAGAACTCGCTCTATATCCGTGAAAGAAAGATAGAACATACCATAGATGCCCTTCAAAAGAACGGCATCAATGGATATTTTGCACATTCGAGAGGAGAACTTTACTCACTGATAGAGAAGATAGTTCCCGCAGGATCATCTGTTGCTTCAGGAGGATCGATGACACTCTCTGAGACCAATGTGTTCAGTTTCCTGAAAACAGAATACAATTACTTAGAATACGACCATGGAGATCCAAAAGCATCACGTATAATCTTCTCATCCGATGCATTCCTTTGCAGCGCGAACGCCATCACAGAGGAAGGAGAGATATACAATGTGGATGGGAACGGCAACAGGGTAGCTGCCATGATATGGGGGCCGGAGAAGGTCATAATCGTAGCAGGGGCCAACAAGATCGTGCCTGATCTCGATTCCGCGAAAAAACGCTGTAAAGACATATCCGGACCAATGAACGCAAAAAGACTCAACAAAGTCACCCCGTGTGTAAAGACTGGACGTTGTATGGACTGTAATTCACCGGACAGGATATGCAACGAATACGTACTTATCAAAAAACAGCGCATAAAGGAAAGAATGCATGTGATATTCCTGAACGAGGACCTTGGATACTGACCGTACACTCTTTTACTGAGTGGATAATCATAAGGATAAGGATCTTGGGAATCACCCAATAGTCTTTACTCTTCTTTCTTTGCTTTCTCCGGGATCTTCACCGTATCTATGACCTTCTTGGCGTTCGGTGAAGTGTACTCGTTCTTCATGACAAGACATTGCTTGGGGCAGGATTCGACACAACTCCTACATTGAACACATGACATCCTATCTATCGTCCAGATACGTGCAGCTTTATCCACCGTCAACGCGTCCGCTGGACACTTCTTAGCACATATCCCACACAGTATGCATTGTTCAGCATCGATCTCCACGTGCCCCCTTGTGCTCTCCTGCCACTTCCTAGGAACCGTCGGATATAATCTGGTGGACGGTCTCTTGAAAGCACTTGATAATACTGTCCTGCCTATCTTGAAAGAGCCCATATTCATCTCTCCGTACAGCTGATGCATGGATCTATCGTCATCACCATCATTGTCACATCATTAAGGTCGCATCCCTGAAGGACCTTCACCAGTATCGGTATGTTCGCATTAGTAGGTGTTCTAACGCGTGCCCTGTCGAGATACTTGGTTCCATTGCCTTTGACATAATAGAACGCCTCCCCCCTGGGCTGTTCTATCCTGACGATGAACTCGCCCACGGGAGGCATCCCTTTGACGGGGATGTTCACTGGACCTTCCGGTATGTTCTCTATATCTTTGATTATCAGATCTATGGATTGGAATACCTCCCGCACCCTGACCTTGCATCTCGCATAACAGTCGCCGTCGGTCTCGAGTATCGGCTTGAATCCGAGTTCCTTGTATTTTCCCAGATCCAAACATCTGACGTCGTTGTTGACTCCCGATCCTCTTGCAGTCGGACCGGTAGCACCGAGTTTCATGATGTCCTCTTTGGATAGCTTTCCAACTCCGCACATCCTGTTCTTCACTGAAGCATCCTCGAGGAAAACATTTGTTATCACCGATAGTTCCTTCCTCATGTTCTCCAGGATCGCGACTATCTCTGCGAGCGACTCCTTGGAAATGTCTTTGAACTGTCCTCCGATCCTAGTAAAAGAAAGGATGACCCTGCCTCCTGTCGACTTCTCGAATATATCGAGTATTGCCTCACGTAAACGCCAGCAATTCATGAAAAGGCTCTCAAATCCCATAGCATCCGCCAAAAGACCCAGCCATAAAAGATGACTGTGTATCCTTGAGAGTTCATGGAAGATCGTGCGCAGATGTTCCGCCCTCTCCGGAACTTTGATATCCATCAATCCTTCCACAGCGGCAGCGTATCCCCAACTGTGTCCAAAACTGCAGATACCGCACACCCTCTCCATTACAAAGCACATTAGCTGGTAGTCGTTATGTTCTACCAATTTCTCCAGACCTCTGTGCACATACCCTATGGATGGTATGGCCCTTATCACCTTTTCATCCTCTAGTTCGAGGTCCAAGTGTATCGGCTCCGGTAACGCTGGATGCTGCGGACCGAATGGAATTATGGTTCTCTTGCCCATCATTCCACCCCCTTTTTGACTTCTGTCTTCCATGGTGTTTTAGATGAAAGCTTAAAGAAATTGCCCTTATAATCCAAAACAAGGTCCGTAAACTCAATCCCGAAAAGATCGTGCATCTCGTTCTCAAATATGAAAGCAGGCCAGAAAGAACCGCTTATACTAGGGACCGTCATATCATCTGGCACATATACTTTGTAATTGATCATTTGGAAGTCTTTGTCAAAAGAATACAGGATCTCTGTTTTTCCATCCTTTGAAGTTGCACATATCTGTACCACTCTGTATCCGTTATCCGCAAGCTCCTTCGCTTTTGCTGGAAGGTCCGAATAAGATGTCTCTGTTATCTCCTGCGCCTTCTGTGATTCGGTCATTGATCCTTCCTCCCCTTATCCTGAAGGGCTTTGCTCTTTTCTTCGAGTATTCCCAACGCCTTTACCACTCCGTCTATTATCGCTTCGGGTCTGGCGGCACATCCTGGAACATATATGTCCACGGGTATCGCCTTGTCAGTACCTCCTAGGATGTTGTAACATTTTTTGAATACACCGCCGCTATTCGCACATATGCCTATGGCCACAACCACTTTGGGATCTGGCATTTGTTCATAGATCTGTTTTACAACATCACGGTTCTGTTCATTGATAGAACCTGTGACCAACAAGATGTCTGCGTGTTTAGGATTGCCAGTATTGACAATACCGAATCTTTCAAGGTCGTACATTGGAGTGAGACAGGCCAATACCTCGATGTCACATCCATTGCAACTTGAGCCGTCGTAATGAATTACCCATGGTGATTTTGTTAAGTATGACATATTTGCACCTCCTTAGAACACCCATATCAATAGTGCCACATTGATCAATCCCAAAAGTATGGCAACTACCCAAGAACTCTTTAGTGCCATCTGCCATTTCATCCTTGCAAAACTGTTGTCTACAAATGTTTCCAAGAAGAATGAGACAACAGCGATCACTATACCTATCGCATATCCCCACCAGGTCCCATTACAGAAGAAGAGGAATACAATACCCAGAAGCATGATGTTCTCATACCAGTGAGCTATCTCCACATATGCTAAGGTCCTTCCCGAAAATTCAGTTGTGACTCCTTTTACTATATCTTGATGGGCATGATGTGACATGCTGAGGTCAAATGGCGACTTCCTGAACTTGATCGTCAATATGAATAGGAATCCGACGAATATGCCGATCATCGTGACAAATGGCATCTTGTCGCCGTTTAGAATATCCGAGACATTGAAACTTCCACATGCCAGATAGAAACCTATCATCGTAAGCAATACCATTGGCTCATAGGCCATCATCTGATAGAGCTCCCTTTCGGCACCTACCTGCGAGTAGGGAGAATTGGATGAATACGCAGCCAGAACAAGGAATATGTTCGCCAGTGTCAATGTGAACACTACAAGTAAAAGGTCACCTCCCGCGAAGAAGATGCAACCTGTTATAACCACGAACAACAAGAAACAAAGTACATAGAAATCCTGCACTTTGTTGACCGTGACCTGATCCTTCCCCATCAGTTTCCTTACATCGTAATATGGTTGGATCACCGGAGGGCCTACTCTGCGTTGCATTCTTGCACTAACTTTCCTGTCCAATCCAGCCAAGATACATCCAAAGATGGGTGCCAGGACCAGATAACCTATCATCAATACCAGATATAGCGTATTCATGATGTCACGCCCCCTATTATCAGTGCGAAAGCGACAACGATTATTGCTATCGTTATGACCAGACCGATCTTATTTATCCTGTTCTCACCGAACCACTCCTCCATGTACCAGTTCCTCATCGACACATTGACGCTGGTTCCCATGGAGCCTGAATACGATAGATTGTCACCGTTGTTCACACCGCACATATAATTTTCCTTGACCTTCTTCTTCGTCTTGTTGAAGAACGGAATTGGAACGACCACGAGAAGTGCCAGCATCCCCAATAATACAGATACGTATGCTATTCCGAATGTCGCAAAGATCGGGTCTACCGGCTGCCCGAAAACTGATAACAGATAGGGAGACAGCACTTCAGATGATATCAACGGGAAAGAGAAGCAGACCGCAACGACCAATACGGCCAGTAAGCCCAATACAGACCATTCTTCCTTATGTACGGTCTCCTCGACGTCCTTGCTGTTCGCGACCACTGCAACCATCTTTCCAAGCCATTTCCCCCAATAGAATATGGTGACCGCGCTTCCAAAACATATGCATGCGATCAAGACCAGATTCTCTGAATTCACGAATGATATCATGGCGGCCCACTTCGATATCAACATACCGAAAGGTGCCAAGAACATGCCTGCTATACCTATGATCATCAAAGCAGACAGCTTGGGCATCCTTGAGAACAATCCGTCCATATCCTCTATGTCCCTGCTACCGATATGATGTTCAGCGGTACCGACGCATAGGAACAGCATGGACTTCGTAACAGCATGGAAGATCAATATCATTATTCCAGCCCAGAGGGCTTCATATGTACCTACCGCACCACACGCAGCGATCAATCCAAGATTAGCTATAGTGGAATAAGCCAGTACCCTCTTTGCATTGCTTTGTGATATTGCGGCCATGGACGCGAGAAGGAATGTTAACCCTCCGATGCACATCACCATGTATCCTACGGTATTATCGCCGTACATCGGCGATAATCTCAGAATGAGGAATACACCTGCCTTTACCATTGTAGAAGAATGCAGTAATGCGGATGTCGGGGTTGGAGCCACCATCGCACCGAGAAGCCAACTGTGGAAAGGCATCAGTGCCGCCTTGGCTATTCCTGCGATCGAAAGCAATCCAACGGCCAACATCACATACATAGCACCAGAATCCAATTCCAAGAGCGCATCGAATTCCATGACGCCGTACTGTGTACCCAACACTATTATGGCCAGTATGAATGCTATGCCTCCAACCAGATTCATGATTATCTGCCTGAAGGAATTGTTCACTGCTTCCTCTGTCTTTGTAAAACCTATGAGGGCAAACGAACATAGCGTTGTTACCTCCCAGAAGAAGAACATCCACATGAGATTGTTGGATGTGACTATGCCGAACATGGCAGATAGGAATATGAACATCAGGAAAAAGAACCAGGGCCTCCTGTCCTTCTCACCTGCATGATGTTCCTGAAAATCGCGCATGTATCCGAGAGAATAGATGCATATCACACTTCCAATTACACCGATTATTAGTATCATTATTATAGAGAATTGATCGATGTAAAGATTGTTCGACACGTCAATCTCGTGTGCATGTGTGAACTCGAACCATACCAAAAATACCGCTTGAGCCAAAGAAAGGATCGATGCGAGGTATTTCTTATGTTTTATACCGAGATAGACAACTATGGCGCACAATATGATCTCGATTGCCAACATCAACCAATTGAGCATCTCGCTTTCAAAATCGAAATATGTTGTACCGCCTTTCAAGAATTCCACTGCTACATACACCGAAACAGCCATTATCGCAATGGCCCCTGGAATTACGATCGCCCCTCTTATCTTATCGTTCTTGACCAATAACAGTAAAACCGCTATCAATGCTGGAAACAAGAGCAAAAAGAATATCGAGTACATGACCATGATATTCAGTTTGTCAATATAAATACGGTCGCATTTTTTTTAATACAGATCTATCAAATAAAGAATTCTTAGAAAAAATACTTGATTAATGTTTGAGATTCTTCCAAGAAAAAACACATGTCAAGCAAAAGAATATTGCAAAAAAAACAACCCCGGTGATCAACACTACACCTATATTGATCGAACCTTCCTTAATGATACCAAAAACTAGCATAATGACCATCCAAACGACGGAAACGATAACAGAAAATATCGATATGTTCTTAATACTCGTAAGTTCGAATGATACCATGGTCAGTCATATAGAACTGATAATTAAAGGTCTACTAAAATGATAATCGATTGATTGCGCATTTTCATTTTATCACAACCGAATGGCAGGAAGTTGCAGGCACCCGGCAATCGGGTACCTGCTAATTCAAATGACTAGCTGCATGATGATCGAGTCAGGATATATTTCCGTCATTTTTGGTCTCGTCACCTAGAAAACCGTGTTTATACAATATCCAAAGGATGGCGATACAGATAATAATACAGATTGTCGTGGTGACGATCATCTGAAAAACATTCAGATTCAGCATGATGATTGCCATATTGTTCACATAACCGATTGAGAAAATTAATACAAATAGTATCAAGAATCTCTTTTTATTCCAAATGACTTTCATGTCTTGTTACCTCTAATTTAATTGTATATCAAACAAAATTGAGACTACAAATATCCCTATTCATAACCGATTTCTTATCCGATTGTATAATATTTATATATATTCAAAAATTAAGATTACACTTAAACATTTAATGTGTTATTTTTACAAAATGTAAATAATATTGGAACAATAACCACAAAATTCACACAAACTGGTCTGTTCAACAAACAACAATACCAATGAACACAATTAAAGTATGAGCCCCCGCCAATCTACAATCGACAGTTCAGAGCTCCGTCCTCCGCGCCTGGAAAACCTGGTGAACAATCAGTGAATCAGGAAATGACTCACTTTTCAAAAATCTGAATGTTAAAATGAGTGGACAGGGCGAGATTTGAACTCGCGGCCTCTACAATGCCAATGTAGCGATCTTCCAACTGATCTACCTGCCCAGTTGATAATCGGTGCATTAAGTGTTTGTTCTTAAATCTTTCCGATGACTGGTTCATACTTCACATTGAGGGTCGACTGGAATCTTTCCTTCTCGCCCGGAATGCGTGTGGGGTACTCAGCGTTTATACAGGCCAGGCAAAGCTCGTTCTTCGACTTGCCTATGGCCTCTATGAGCCCTTTTATACTGATATAACCCAATGAATCCGCACCGATGATCTGTCTTATCTCATCAACACTGTGATTGTTGGCTATGAATTGCTCTCTGGACTTCATGTCCACACCATAATAGCAAGGTGCTATGACCGGCGGACTTCCGACGCGGACATGCACCTCCTTGGCACCTGCCTCCCTGAGCATGGATATCAATTTCTTAAGGGTCGTCCCCCTTACTATACTGTCATCGACAATGAGAAGACGCTTTCCCTCTACGGTGCTCTTGATAGGATTCATCTTCATCGATACCGCCACCTCTCTGTCCTTCTGGTCTGGAAGTATGAATGTCCTCTCGGCAAAACGGTTCTTCATGAACCCTTCCTCGTAAGGTATGCCTGAGGCAATGGAGAATCCGATGGCATGAGCGCGCCCCGAATCGGGAACAGGCATGATTATGTCCACATCAGCAGGACATTCCCTGGCCAATATCTCCCCTATGTTCTTCCTGACCGCGTAGACCTCTCTTCCGTCAATGACCGAATCGGGTCTTGCGAAATACACCCATTCGAACATGCAATAAGCTTTCTGTTTAGAATCGATCAAACCGCCATGGGAGATCACACCGTCCTTGGTGATCTCCACGATCTCGCCCGGAATCACATCTCTCACGAATTTTCCCCTTAGTGCATCGATGGCAGCACTCTCCGAGACGAGCATGTATCCGTCGTCGATCTGTCCGATGCAAAGGGGCCTGAGGCCATATGGGTCCCTGATACCGAATAATCTTCCGTTCAAAAGTATCGTCATCGCATATGACGCCTCGACCTCCGTCATCATGACCTTCAAAGCCCTGATCGGATCCTTGAATTCTGCCAGATGTATGACGAGGATGTTCGTCGCCAATTCGGTATCCGAATCTGTGAAAAGCGACATCCCTTCCGCCAAATAACGCACCCTGAGGTCCTTGTAATTTGTAATGTCACCATTGTGGGCCACTGCAACGGTACCGAAACTGGAAGTTACCGTAAAAGGCTGGGCGTTCATGATGCCCTTGGACCCTGTCGTAGAATATCTGACGTGACCGATCCCAACTTTACCATCAAGACCAGTCAATTTATCTTTACTTAAAGCGACTTGGACCAGACCCGTGTTCTTCACGGTCTGGATCCCGTTATCACCAAAAATGGAGATTCCCGCGCTTTCCTGTCCGCGGTGCTGAATTATCATGAGGGACTTCTGCAAAGCAGGAACAACGTTGTAGGGGGCTGCTATGCCCACAACACCGCATTTGTGTTCAGGTCCCGTCATTTATATCAGCTTATTCACGAAGCTTTGCCCAAGCGTAAGTTCTCATTTTTGCAGTCTTACCGTATCCGCAAGAGGCACATACCCCTTTCCTTGCATGGTAAGAGCGTTTTCCGCACCTGCGGCAGGGGATATGCGTCTTGTTCGTGTTGTGTCTTCCCTTTGCTGATGTTCCCGTTCCCATTATAATCGTCTCCTTATGGTGAAATGTAAATTACGTTGTCCCCGCGGACAATGACCAAGCTGATCTTCCTTACGGAATTCCCATCATAGAACTCCTCAGCGTTTTTGAGTACTACGTTCATGTGAGGATCGTATCCGTCAAGGACCCCTCTGTACTCTCTTTTGCCTTTAAGCTCGACGATAACATTCTTGTTAGACGCCTGACTGAGGACTGTCAATGGTTTCATCATGTTAGCCACTTACGTTCTTCATATTAGATTTAGTATTTGAAGGTTCGTCTGTTTTCATGCTATCCTTTATAGGTGGGGATTCACACAAAGGCGCCTATGGTCGGAGCGTCTAGACGATCCATATCGTAGAAGATTATCGCTTCCTTCATTCCTTTGGCACCCATACCGCATCCTGTGAAATGGTCCAGCATCGATGCTCTCCACATTAGGTCAAGTATTGTGGTCGACAAACATCCGTAATATGCATTGGCCATGTCGTCCTCATAATCGTTATAGTCCATCAATGAGAACACACTGCCCATGAAACTATCCCTTCCATTCAGTATCTCTATGTAATCGGCCAAGACCTTTGCGCCCTCCTCGTCCAGAGGTTTCAATGGTATGTCGCTGACATATACCGACCCCTTCTCCTCCAATTCACCAGAATCCGTAAGGACATTCCATGTCATCTTCTCATCCTGCGCCATGAATATGTTCCAGTTCCAATTCTCATCACAATATACCGGTGCATTGAGAGGGTCCTTTGTCGCCATGGACTCTAGAGCAGATTCCCTAGCTGCTAACTCGAGCTCTAACATGTCGGGCCTTGTCTCCCGCTGAATGTTATCAAGGGTCATCACAGGTTCGATCTCTGATAATTCCATTACTTTACTGATATAACCCAGATCTGTGAAGTTATTTAGATTTTCAGATACTGTCATCCTGAGTATGGACTGGTCTGAAAGAACCCCCGCCTCCTTACAGTTCGCATAAAATTGGTCGTAAACTGATCTTGACTCTGAGAGAGCGACCCTTATTCTTCTATCGGCCCTTGCAACTATATCCTTCGCCTCTACGATAGCATCATTACCGTTCCCAGTCCAGACCCCCCTACATGAGAGGTCCAACTCGACCTTCACCCTGTCGCTGACATATATGTGATAGGGGTATTGTCTACAGTACGCCGTCCTGTGATCGTATATCTGGCACTTCCTCGTGCCATTGGAAAGGAATGCACATGAACCGCATCCTCTCTTCATCGCCAAGGCAAGATAGGGTTCAGGACCTTTGCTCATGACCAGTTTGTCAGGATGCTTCTCCCTGAAGAATGACCTCTCTTCCGGAAGGACCTCCGGCTGACACAGACAGCATAGCCCACAGCCCTCTGGACACTCGACCTTTCTTCCAACGATGTCCGAATAATCTACCTCATAATCAGCCAAATATATCCTCTCCGATGCGATCCCCACAGAACTCGCCGTCTTGCACCTGTATCTCTCCCCTGATTATGACTGTATCGGGGAATATTGCCTCCATCCCATCGTATGGGGAGTGCCCTGCCTTGCTGTGGAGTTTCCTAACTTCTATCTTGGTTGTCTTACGAAGGTCGAATATCGCGAAATCTGCATCGTACCCGACAGCTATCGTTCCTTTTCTCACTCCGAATGCCTTTGCGGGATTCTCTGCCCCCATAGAGACGACCTGGTTCAACGGAACCATTTCTTTCTTAACCATGTTCATTAGTATTGGCATCGTCGTCTCCACTCCTGGGATACCGCCTGGAGCGGAATCAAAATCCTGGGACTTCTCCGAAGTTGTATGTGGAGCGTGGTCGGTACCTATCATCGTCGCTTTTCCGTCCAAGAAGGCCCTCCAAAGCTTGTCTCTTGTGCCTGGGTCCCTTATCGGAGGATTCACCTTGTACTCGGCGGTAGTATGACGTTCCACATCGAACAGAAGATGGTGCAAAGTGACCTCGGTCGTGAATCCGTATGAGGATGCCAACTGAAGGCTCTCAGCATTCGTATTATGGCATATATTGACCTTACATCCCTTGTAACGCCCCAATCTGTTGATGGCGTTGTGCTCTGCTTGGACCGGACGATTCCTGAGATGGTCCTTGGTGCACTTCTCAGGTTCCCTGAGGATCATCCTATCATCCTCGGCATGAACGCTAAGTCTCTTTCCGGTTATGCGTATGTCTTCCATTATCGAAGCGATCTCCGCATCATCATTGAGAAGTATCTCCCCTGTGGTCGAACCCATGAACAATTTGAATCCTGGCACCAGCGGGGCCATCGCTCCGACCCTGCAACCGGGCGTTACAGCGGCGAAGAGCCCGTAATCCGTGTATGCTCTTTTCCTTACCGTCGACTTCTTGGACATCAATGCGTCTAAATTCGATACAGGAGGTTTTGTGTTCGGCATATCGAGTACGGCCGTCACCCCCCCGCAAACAGCAGACAGGGATCCAGTGGAAAAATCCTCCTTCTGCGTCATACCTGGATCTCTAAAATGGACGTGCGGATCCATGAATCCGGGAAGGACCATCTTACTGGTCCCGATATCGATCCTCTCATCCCCTCCGCGGACCATCTTGCCAACGGCCACTATCTTCCCTCCGCTTATGCCTATCTCGGTATAGCTCAGTTCCCCGTTGACGAATGCCCTTCCCTCAATCACGGTCTCTATGTCCATTATTTTCTCACCACTTCGCCATAAGGCATTATCTCGGAGAATACCTCTCCTCTGAATGTCCAGACACGCACACCTTTGCCCTTCCATGCGTTCCTGTTAAGGCCCGCCTTGAAAGAGAGCGCACCGAACATCTGTTCCTTGTTCCAACCCTGCTCGGGCGCGACCTGGGGCAAGAACAACGCCCGCTGACCGGTGGACTCCATGATCACGCCGTCCCTTCCGATCTCTATTTGGGACAACATCTCCGATGTTCCGCTGAACTCAAGTTCCACGGGAGTCGTCAATATGGTCACCTCTACGGTACATTCCTTGGCCTCTCTGAGCGTGAGCGGCATGAATCTTGGATCGTGACATGCGAATGAAGCTGCCTTTACCAATGCCTCGCTCAGGGAGAATACAGGTTCCGGAAACCCTATGCAGCCTCTCAATTCGCCTGAGGGATACCAGGATATCGTGACAAAGACGCCACTCTTTTGGGAGAACGAATCCGGAAGGACTGGATCGATCTTCCTTCCAGCACTCTCCGCATCGACGACACTACGTGCCGTCTTGACAGCGATCCTACCGTCCTCATCTGTGAAGATCATTCTTTGTCGACCTTTACCGATCCTTTTATCGGGACCTTCTGTGCCTGTCTCGGAGCTTTCTTGTTGACACAGTCTGGATTCTTTTGACAGTATGCTTTCGTGGCATTATCCCTTGTCTCTTGGGCCTTTTCCGCAGCATCTCTGGCAAAATCCGGAAGGGGTGCTGCCTTTACCAATGCCTCGAGGGCCATCATCATTTCCATACCTGCGGAGACCATATGCTTCTGGAATTCTGGGTCCATGAACATTACTATGACGGATTGCGCTGCGTGTTCCATCTTGTCCTTCTGACAGTCAGCAAACTCCTCGAATGGTTCCTTGCTTTTAGATAGGATCTCTTTCATCTTCTCCTCTTGGAATTCTGCAAAATCCTTTGCATTGACGCTTTCCTCCTCGATGACCTTCTTTATGTTTGCACGCTCCTGCTGAAGCAGCTTCTCGATCATTTCCTTGTTCTCACGAACAAATTTCTCTATTTCGGGATCCGTGTACTTAGGATCAGTCTTCTTTGACGGCATTTGATTTCCTCCTGAACTTTACTACGAGACTTCCGTCCCTGAACTCGGCTCCGAGCATTTCCGCGCTCTTGAGCGTCAGAGGCAGAGTGACGGTCCTTCTCTGACCGCTTGTCTGAATTATAATAGAGTTATCATTGGTCTTAAAGAGTTCCACCGTACTCTCGTCGATAAAAGGCATTTTGATGTAAAGATAGTCTATGTCTTTCTTGGTCTCAAAATGCATCGGGCTTTCGGTCGCATAGACCTCGATGGGATCTGATTCGCCATAGATCATTGTCGCCATATTGTCGAGCATATCGGGTCCATGCAACTCTGTGGGCATCATATATGCGGACATGATCTTTAATGGATCGAACGATTGATGTATCTCTGCAATGTGCTTTTCCTGCTCGATCAATTTATCCTTGAAGAAGGGGCCTTCGGCCTCTTTGGGATATATCTTGTTTATCACAAGACACTCGACGGTCTTGTTGTAGAGGCAAAGATAAGTGTATGAGCGCCTGGTCTCCACTATGGCCATCTTTTCGGGATTGAGAACGAGACGTATTGTCGTGTGCTCGTGATCCTCCAGGATCTCCTTGACACGTTCCATATTGACCTTTATATCCTCGATGGATTGCATGACCTCCTTGGAAGGCAAAGGAATGTCCATGACCTTTCCGACGGTGTATCTGGCGATCGATATCAATCTCTTGAACATGCCGTACATCTTCTCGATGTACCAATTCGAAACATCCGGAAAACTAAGCAGTCTGAGGGTCTCTCCTGTAGGTGCTGTATCGATGACGACGACATCATACTGACCGCTGTCCTTGAACTGAAGTACGTAGAACAATGCCGCTACCATTTCCATTCCGGGAAGTATGGCCATTTCCTCTGCAGAAATGTCATTGACACCCTGAGAAAGCATGAAAGCCGCAATGTATTCACTTATGGCATTCCATTTGGTACTCATCTCGTGGACAATGTCCAGTTCAAGGGCGTCGAGATTCGGAGCGATGTTCTTGATCTCTGCTCCTAACTGCACCTCGTAGGAATCTCCTAAGGAATGAGCAGTATCGACACTCATTATGATCGTACGATGGCCGTTCTGAGCAATCCTGCGGGCCGTAGCTGCTGCAACGGAGGTTTTGCCCACTCCACCCTTACCGTTGAATATGATCGTCCTCATTGAAACTCAAATATCGTAAAGGGTATAAAACAATAGATACACCCAATAAAAATTGGTTATGGAATTGATCCAAAAATACGGATCACAGACAACGAATACATATCAAAAATATTCTGTCCAAAATCCAATCAAACGTACATCCAACAAAGAAAAATGATCACAGCAACAATATAGCGCATTGTAAATCAATTGGTGCCGAGGATGGGGTTCGAACCCATGACCTTCGGATTTCCCTGGAAGAGGTCTGTTAGACCAGAACCCTATGAGTCCGACGCTCCACCAGGCTGAGCCACCTCGGCACGTGTGTTTTTTGGGGGGAATTGGTTTGGGTTTAAAGAGTTTGGGGAGGAGGATCCGGGCAGGATCACTCTTTGACGGTCTCTTCTGATTCCTCAGTCTCTGCCTCTACTTCTTCGGTCTCTTCTGATTCCTCGGAAGTTTCTTTAGGCTGAGCCTCGGACACAGGACGGACCTCAATTATACACTCAGGCTCTCCGTCTCCGACCTTGAGAACCTCGGTCTTCCTTATCTCTATCCTCTTCATGGGGATGACGACACGGCATGCTCTTGCGAGATCCTTTGCCAGATCACCGGATATGATGGATTTGATAAGTTCTGCTACAGTCATCTTGGATCCCATCTCGAGAAGGGTCACACCTATGACATGCCTCATTCCGATCTCTTGAGAGGACTGGATCCTTCTCTCGGCGATAGACATCGTCTTGACCCTTATGAGGAAGTTATCTGATGTTGTGACATCGACGACGTGGTCGGTCTTTGTCTTCTTTCTGCGGGTAAGCCTTCTGACGTAATCGCTTGTGAGATCGTGTCCGATGAAAGTTGTCTTTGCATCGTGCCCATCTACCGCATTGATCTTGAATTTTAGCTTTATGTGCATCTTGGAGAAGTCACCAGTGAGGTCCTGAACTGTGACCTCGGACGTCCTTCCGATAAGATACTCGGGGTCTGCTGAGGGGGTCTCTCCGATGACGACCTCATTGAACATATGAGGTGCGTGAACAGAGTACCACTCCTTCGCTTTCCACTTGTCTTTGACCTTACGGCCTGCATTTCCTTTAGCTTTCTTTGATGCTGCGCTTGCTCCTGCCATTTGAATCCTCCTTTAGATTCTAATAAGTGGAACATCGAGTATTCATATTAATAGCTTTGTCCAACATTCATTTTTAAAATTTATTATACCCAGCATTTTTAAATATATCACAATATGGATAAAATTATACTTTGAGGTTGGTACCGCTACTACATAAAACTTACTATATTTTCATGCAACACAAAAAACAATGACAATTAATAATAAAAAGTAAGAAGAGGGCGCAAGGCCCTCAGATTATTCTCAGAGTTTAACAGGCACAACGTGTGCACTGAGGCCCAATTCGGCCTCAGACATACCCATCGCGATACCATAGAGCTGGCAGAGGTGAAGGACAGGGATCTTGTATCCAAGGTCTCCCTGGACTGTGTCGAACTGCATCTGACAGAAAGGACAGATATCGACTATGTACTGTGCTCCGGATGCCTGCATGTTCTCAAGATTGGTCTTGGTGAACTCTTTTGCAACATCTCCGAAGGCGGCTTTGAGACCTCCTCCTGCACCGCAGCATAGCATCTTCTGCTTTCTGGGCATGCTCTTGGCACCTGTTGCCTCAACGAGATCGTCAAGAACATGTGCGTTCTCGGGATCGTCGAGCTCCTTTATGGAGCTGGGCTTAAGGAAGTGACATCCGTAGAATGCAGCTACCTTGTAGTCGAGGGGGTTGGTGATCTTCTCTTTGATCTTCGCGATACCGACATCCTTGTAAAGGACCTCAGCGAAATGGTAGACCTTGGTTGTACCTTTGTATTCCATTCCGATCTCTTTGAGGATCTTGTTGACCTTTGCGAGCTCTTCAGGGTTATGATTCAGCTCATGTGCTGCCTCGAAGAGTGATCCGTAACATCCGTTGCAGATGGTGACGATCGGAAGGCCTTTTGCCTCAGCAAGTGCGAGGTTCCTGGCAGCCGCGGCAAGCCATGTAGCTTTGCTGAAAGCCCTGATGACTCCGGGTGCAGGACAGCAGCTTGCGTCCTCGAGGTCTACGAGCTCTACTCCGAGCCTCTCGCAAACGACCCTTGTGGATTTCTCGACACCTGGGTATCTCAGAGGTGCGATGCAACCTAGGAAAAATGCGTATTTTGCCATGTTATCACTCCACGATCTTGTTGAATCCAGTGGCCTTCAGGATCTTATCGAGCTGGGCCATGGCATCTTTGTTCGAAAGGACTGTGGGAGGAACTTCGGGAAGACCGATGCTCTTTCTCTGCGCCTTTATCTTATCATTGATCTGAACTGTGTGCCCGCTCTTGTAGAAGTTGGTTGCGGTCACTTTGTGGTTAGCACGGATGTGTCCCTCTGAAACTGCAATGTTCCTAAGAGCGACGACCACATCGACAATCGGGACCTGGCGAGGGCACCTTTCAACACATGTGTAACAGGTACTGCACTCCCAAAGCTCGTCACTGTTTACGATCTCGTCCTTGAGGCCGAGCTGTGCCATTCTCATGAGTTTCCTTACCCTGTAGGAAGTACGCCTTCCAGACGGGCATCCTGCGGTACATGTTCCGCACTGGAAACACATCTTAACGTCAGCACCGCCGGCAGCTGCCAGCTGTGCTTCGAATTCCGGATTTGCCTTGATTTCCGTAATAATCACCTAGGCCTTGAATGAGGTTATCCTATATAAAAAGTGGACTTCAAAACAAAAAGGTATTACCTTCTAAGGCAATAGTCATTTTATATTCTTTGCCAGCAGTGCCCGCAGTATCCTAGTTATCTGCTTATCTTCTCTACGATATATCGCAGTGATGGCATGTCTGAGTATCTTTGGATCGACAGCACTCTTCATCCTAAGGCCCTTTCTCAGTAGAAGGAACTCGTCGACGAAGAAGCTCTTGCTCGATCCAAGAAGTTCAGGCAAAGAGAAGGTCTCTGAATCGATGTTGTACTTACGGTCCATGGTATCCAAGAACATGAACGCAACCCTCTGCGCTCCATACCTATACCTTATGAAGGAATCCCCGTTATCGACGAAGACCATCCCCATATAACCGATCTCTGTTGCCTCGAACTCATCAGCATCGAACAGATACAACGGATCATCAATGATGGCGAAGTCCGCGAGATTCTCCCTCATCATCCTAAGGTTGTGTTCATCATCGGATATCACCAATTCTACATCCAACATCTTTAATGCTGAGAGCACCGTCATCATAAGATCCTCGGTGACGGGACTGCAACACACTGTGAAACCGTGATCGTCGCAACATCTCAATTCCGTTGAATCGTATGTCATAACGATCTGTTTTCCTTCATCGGTTAGAATGGTCCCTGCCGGGGTGGATTTTGTCACTGGTGAACCGACCGCATCCTCTATGGTACCTATGTACCTGTGAACGACGGGAACGGAGATCCCCAGCCTCTTGGCGGCAGACGTCTTGCTACCAGTCACAGCAACGGTCTTAAGAATCTCCAACTGACGGTTCGTGATGGTGTGCCCGTTTATCACCTGCTCCGTCCTTACATTCAAATCCACGAATGCGAATCAGTAATTGCGTTCATATATCTGTCCATACAACAGAATGCCTTTTTTTATATGCACAAGCACATGACATAAACGAATGTTGGATTTCAAAAAACAACTGATCGACGTCGGTAGGACCACTCTGCCCATAAGTGCATTGATCATCATACTGGACATTCTTCTGTTAGAACCTTCTGTGAACGAGTTCTCATTGGTATTACTATGTTGTGCTTTCATAGTGCTTGGATTCACTCTTTTCCTGTATGGCGTAGATATCGGTGTGATCCCTATGGGCATAGCCATAGGGTCAGAGATGCCTAAACGCAACTCGGTGCCTTTCATAATAACTGTGGTGTTCATAATCAGCATCACCGTGACCATCGCAGAGCCCGATATCTCTGTTTTCAGCAATATGGTTTGCAGAGTGTATTCGACCGTACAATTCTGGCCACTCGTCCTGTCCATCGCAGTTGGAGTAGGCACATTCCTCGTGATCGCCGCGATGAGGCTGATACTGAACCTTTCTCTACGCCTTCTCTTGACCGTTGGCTATGCGATAGTCATAATGTTAGCACTGATAACTCCGGAAGCCTTTCTTGGAGTGGCATTCGATGCAGGTGGTGTCACCACAGGACCGATGACAATTCCAGTACTCCTGGCGATGGGGATGGGTATCTGCATAACGATCTCCTCCAGGAACAGCATGAGCGGATTCGGAATGATCGGTCTTGCATCCATAGGCCCTATAATCGCTTTACTGATATACGGTATTCTTATGGATCCTGGACAGACCACTGTCGTTACGGAGACCGTAACCAATAGCAACATCGGTCAATTAACGATAATACATCAACTTCTGGAATGCACCAAAGATGTCCTGCTGGCAGTTGGCCCTCTCTACATGATCTTCCTGATATTCCAAAAATATTTCCTACATTACACATGGAGAGACTTCAGGATAATGAGCATCGGTATCGGAATAGCATCATTCGGAATCATATTGTTCCTGACCGGAGTGTATGCTGGATTCATGCCTCTCGCAGACAAACTCGGAGAATACATGGCCGAGAACGACTATGGGATACTCATACTGATCTTGGGTGCCGTTATAGGGCTCTTGGTGATAATGGCCGAACCGGCTGTAAAGATACTTAGTACCCAAGTGGAATCGGCATCTAATGGTACGCTCACAAGAAGATCCATCACACTGGTGATAGCGGTTGGCGTAGCTACATTCGTAGGTATAGGGATGTATCTGCTTTCAATAGGGGCGATGTCCATGTACTACCTCCTACCGATCTATGCGATAGCAATAATATTGGTCTGGTTCATAGATGAGGACCTGGTGGGCATAACATATGATGCCGGAGGCGTAGCAACAGGCCCCATGTCCGTCGCGGTGATAATGACGATGTACGCTGCCATAGCCGAGACCGTTTACTCAGGAAGCGGAACGGTACACGCATTCGGCGCAATAGCCCTCATAGCGTTGGCACCTATAATCTCTTTGTCTATACTGGGACTTATTACCCGTAGGAATAAAAACAAAAATAAAAATAACAAAACTAGCGACCAGATCTAAGATACACAATGATCGAATGTTAGAAGATCTATGAATAAACATGATTCCCAAAAACTACTAAAATATCAAAAGATCCAGAGGCTAATAAATGGAAAAAATACTTAATGACAGATTCATGGTAATAGGGCTGGGAAGTCCCATAATGACAGATGACGCTATAGGATTGCGCGTTGTTCAAGCAATATCAGATATGCACCTGGAACAGATAGATACGCTCCAGGAAGCAGTCGGGGGTCTGGAGATATTGCCGATGATACGTGGATATGAGCATGTCATTATCGTAGATGCGATACAAACGTATCAGCAGAAACCTGGAACTGTAATGATCTATGACCCAGACGACTTTGATGACACTGTAGGGAACACCTTTGCCCATGATATCAACCTCGCCACTGCCTTAAAAATAGGAAAACAAATGGACCCGTACACTATGCCGTACAAGGTAATGTTCATCGCCATAGAGGTACAAGACATACAGACGATGAGCGAGACCATGACCCCCGAGGTCGAGGCCTCGGTGGGCCCCGCGATTAACGCGGTACTCTATCTGGTGGATCAGCTCAAATGTCAACGTGGGCTAGATCGAACTTCTTGATCTCTCTGTTACCTTTTCCAAGAACTGTTACATTCAATGAATTAGACCTTAATAGATCATTAGCTACGTGCATGACCTGTTCTTCGGTCACATCTTCTACGGCAGCAAGACGACTTTCTAATGTCTGGCACTTTCCATTTAGCATATAGTCCCTTCCAAGCCTGTACATCCTATGCTCCGTAGATTCCATCGACCTTACGTACGCTCCTTTTAGAAGTCTCTTGGTCCTTATGAGTTCGCCTTCCTGAAGACCTTCACTCTTTATTTGAGAAAATACCTTGGCAGTTGTCTCGATCGCTTTGATTACATTCTCATCAGTACAAGACATGTATGCCACAATGGATGCTGCATCACAATACTGTTCGACCGTGGTATTCACAGAATATACCAATGCCCTCTTTTCCCTGACTTCCTGAAAAAGCCTCGAACTTGTACCCGCTCCGATCATTGTATTCAGAAGCAATGCCGGAATACGATTTTTATCATTCGGCCCATATGATGGTAGGCCCATTGCAACATGATAGTGATCGGAATCATTCTTTACGAATCCGTAAAACATGTCTGGTCTTTTAGGAACTTCTCTCTTTATGACCTTCTTGCCTGCCATACCATCGAATTTCTCCGACGCCCACATCACCGTATCCTCGCTCTCTATGTTACCTGCTGCGAAAACCGCTATGTTGGGTATTCCGTATCTTTCCTCGTAATATGCCCTCAGTTCCTTGGAACCAAGTGACTTCACGACATCTATTGAGCCGCCCTCATCCTGACAAAGCGGGTGCCCTCTCCACATATTCTGGGCAAAAAGATCGTGTATGTACGCCTCTGGCTCATTTTTGACCATACTAAGTTCTTGAAGGACCACTTTCTTCTCAAGTTCCACATCGTTATCGTTGATCATCGGATTAGCCACAATATCCGATACCATTTCCTTGGCGACATTTTTCGTTTCTTTTATCGTGATCCCGAAGAATGCCGTTAGCTCTCTGCCTGTGAAGGCATTCAATTCTCCACCCGCACCCTCCATCTCCTTCGACATTTGATACGATGTGCGATTCTTGGTCTCTCTGAATACCACATGCTCCAAAAGATGGGATATCCCGAATATGTCCTTGGTCTCATCCCTGGAGCCCGTACCAATCGCCACCATATACCCAGAACTTTCACATCCTGGAATCAATTCTGTCACCACGGGGATGCCCCCGTCGGTCTTCGAAATATTAATGGTATTCTCACTCATGTTATCACTAGCCTCCCATTGATGCATTAAATTAATAGTTTTAGTGAGATACACCGGTACAATGTCGGAGTTTAAGGTCATCAAACGCAGAGATATGGAACTTAAAGATCCTGTGGCGATCATTGGCTTTCCCACGATCGGTCTTGTCGGTTCCATTCTAGCCAGCTATATCTCGAAAGAAAAGGATATGCAATTCATTGCAGGAATGACCTCTCCAGAACTGCCACCCTATACATTGATACAGAACGGTGAACCTTTCCCGCCTGTGCGTATATACGGTTCCAAACTAGGGGAGGACCACAGTATCATCATTGTGACATCGGAGATCTCTCCCAAACCGGAATTGTGTTATGAGCTGTCAATAAAGATAATGAGTATCCTGGAAGAAATGGGCGTTCACAGAATAATAGCACTGGAAGGTGTCGCACAATATGACGATGCATCAATAGTCATATGTGGAACTAACAAAGATACTCTTGACAAAGCAAAAGAAGCAGGCCTTATTGTACTCAATGACGGACTTGTACGCGGCATCACCGGGATCATGCTATATGAAGGAAAAGAAAGGAACATGGATGTTCTAGCACTTCTCTGTCCGGCTGACCCGAATATGCCTGACCCCAGGGCCTCGGCTTCCATTATCGAACCTCTATCAAAATTGATCCCAGATCTGAAACTGGACGTCGAACCTCTACTCAAAGAAGCAAATGAGATGGAAAATAGGATACGCGACGAGATACAAAATAATTATAAAGATGAAACCAGACAGCTGTACGGATGAGAAAATGAAACTAATACCAACACAATTCTTTATTACATCGGGCAAAGCGATCAGCATTGTCTCCGACCTAAATGCATTCGACGTGGCCTTGATCAAAGCAGGCATCGGAGAGCAGAACCTTGTAGCAGTTTCCTCGGTTATTCCCGTAGGGGCAAAAAAAGTTGAAAAGCCCGAAATGGACATGGGCGCTGTGACGCACTGTGTCCTATCCCAGATGAGAGGAAAGAACGGTGAGGTCGTAGCTGCAGGAATAGCATATGCATATAGAAAGGACGGAAAAGGAGGGTATGTTGCAGAAGGACATCTCCACGGATCCGCAAAGAATCTAGATGTGGAACTTAGGAACAAAATGGCAGAGATGGCCAGGATAAGAGGTATAGAATTGAATGAGACCACTACTCTTACCGAAGAATTGAAGATCCCTATGGGGCAATTCGGTTGCTGCATCGCATCAGTCGTTTTCACAGAATATAGGTGAAAACTTGTACTCTGTCATTTCATGTCCAGGATGTAATCGGCTCAAAATAGCCGACCTCGATACTCTGACATCTGAATGTCCATACTGTGGAAAGACATGTGAGCACAGACACGTGAAGAGACTATATGATAATGAAGACCAAACCGCGTGCAGAGATGCCATTGCACACCTGTATGGTTTTACCCCAGAAAAAAAGAATAACAAGGAACGTATAGAAAAGGCCGATCCTCACTCGACACTTGTCTACAAATATGAACAATGCAGAAGCATAGATGAAAAAATGGATGTGCTTTCAAAAGGATTGACTGAGATACACGGAACATTCACATTTGAAGATATTGAAAAAATAGATCCCAAGAATGCAAAGAAACTCCTAGAGGCCATGTGTGACGAATGCATTATAGCTGAGATCAAACCTGGCAGATATAGGGTATGACATCATTTCGGTACATCATCACGTTTCTTTCCTTCCATTCTCAATACGTCCTTAACTACGCTTGAAAGTTTTACCACTACTGTACGGTAGAAATATCCTGCAGAAATTAAGAACGCTACAATAAGACACACCCATACCATTATATCGTTGGATGATTGGAAGGACGCTGTCATTACCAATGCAAATGCGACATTGAAGAACATCGACTGCATCGCGAATTCCATTACCCTGTGTCTTGCGATACCTTCCCCCACGGTGGTTCCTATGGCCGCGAAAGCCAGAATGAATGCAAACCCGTAAAGGAACAGCATTACATATCCAGCAATGTCTATATCGGATCCGAGATTTATTGCACTCCTTGCAATGAAATATATGAAACCGAACGCGAAGGTACATCCGAACCCCAAACCGAATCCATATCCGTAAAATACGGTATCCGATTTCCCACGGAATCTCTTCAGGTTGAATACCACTACGAATATCAATATCTCGACAACGGCGAACAATATCGCATAGATTATGCTCGCCCAAACGTAAGTATACATTGCAAAAGTGATAGTACCAACTATCAATGCTATTGAGAACAATGTGAAGAACGTCGGGTCACTAAAGAACGGCTGTTCCACTGCCGGATAAGTGTATTTCTTCAAAACAAGATACATTACCAACAATGCAGGCGCGAACGCCATGACAGCGGCCGCCATCAAGAGCATATCCATGATACTCCCATGGACATATCGTTTTTAAGCTTTTGTTCTTGCGTTCTTCGTATCACATTTCGAAGAACACTTAGGATCCATACGTTCCTTCGATACCATGATCTTGTCATAATAGTGAATCACCATGCAAGACCTCTCACATTTACCGCAATGGTTGCAAGCTTTTGGATCGACACGCATTCCTCCGGCGATTTTAATGGCGTGCCTAGGACATCCTTTTGCACAGATACCACAGGAAGTACACAACTGAGCCCTAAGCAATCCTTTTACCGTTCTCTCAAACAGATACTGCGCATCTTTGACATCGTCTGCAGTTACTGATATCTGGCCTCCACCGAAGACCTTGGAACGGCCCCTTGCAGTCTTGAGAAGTATTATCTCGAAATCGGGTGAATACTTGACCTCCCCGATAGTATTGAGCGCATCCTCAACATAAGAAAAATCCCTGTTCCTCGGAACACCCACGACTGCTTCCATCGAGTATCCTCCGGCCGTACATGGCGATGCTCCCTTCAACATCTTCAATGACAACTTGTCACCTTTAGCGGGCTCGGTCCTTAGATCCAACCCTTCTGCTAGCTGTACCATCTTAGGTGGCAGGACCTTCCATCTCCAGAACCCCATATCCACATACTCTTTTGGAAGTCCGCGGTCATCTGCATTCTTATGAAGATAGCCTTCCCAATTAGAATACATATCCGGATGTATGCGCTCGGTATTCCGCCATTCACTGGAAAGACATGAGGCACAAAGATAGCATCCTATCCTCTCAAAATCTCTGTCGTACAGCGTATTATATCTCAATTTCCTCATCCAAATATATCCCCATATCTCCGCAGCAGACCAGGTCCTGACCGGATTGAGGTTGGTCTGATTGGGAACAAATGGATTCTTTGAAACAAAACCAATATTGGAACGCGCAAACGATTCCAATGCTCTATTGCCTTCGACGGTTATTGTTCCCATCGGATAATCCCTGGATATCATATCGGTTATCGGCCCTAATTTACAAACCTTGCAGCACCATCTGAAATCTTTCGCAGGCGGACCAAAGGTCCCAACATTATCCCAGAAAGCATTGCCTGCACTTGCGATGTGAAGGGTCTCACCGTATTCTTCTGCAAATGCCTTCACATACTTCAATGTCTCCGGAAACTCAAGTCCTGTATCTATGAAAAGCAGCCCTGGATGGTCTGAGGCCCTTGATGCAATACCATATGCGGCAAGTGAGTCCTTACCTCCGGAAAAGGAAACCGTAACCGGCTGTTTCTTGCCTTTTATGAATGAACGAATATCACTGACACCTATCGATTCTAGTGCCAAAAGATGGTCTTTGTTTACCTTCACAAATATCTCCCTGTCGGAGATGGGCGAGATATGTCTCTCCTCCGCAGCATTAAGATCGCGGACCCTGATCGCCTTCTCTGCCTTCTTCATATTGCCACTACAGGTCAAAGCGACACCTGGACCGGCCTTCAATGCCTTCCTGACTATGATGGGGTCCCCTTCTGAGAAATCACCTTTGACCTCTATCACATTCTCTCCAGGAATGCTCTTTCCCTTGAGGTGCCCTGAAATGTTACCGAATATCACGATATTCTTCGTTGCTACATCCCTGAAAAGATCCACTCCAGGCTGCCTTAACTCGATCTTCAGACAATTGTCCTTCATATCGAATCTCAATATGCCTATGACCTCTCCGTGCGCAACGATCTCGTCGGTACGGTCCTCCCCAGGCACCTTGTTGAAAAATATCATCCTGCCATCTAATGGAGAAAATGTTCCAAAGGTATCCTCGAATAGACCCTTCAAGATAGCATAACTCTCACCCATGCAGGGACGGATATCACCAGGACTGTTTATTTCGAACTTACGACCTGGTTCACCGCAAAGTGAACATTTGTTACCAAGGATCAAAGTGCCGCATCTGTCACACCATTGGCTCATCTCCTTCCCGTGTGCGACGTTGCTGCTGACCATGAATTACCTCAAAAAAACAAGATAGTTCATATTTATAAATAATGATGCAAATGACCGGCCATGGACTTGGAAGGACTCAAAAGGGTAGACCCCGGCTTCAAGAGAGGGCCCAGCGGCCTTAGTTTCAGTAAGACGGAGATAGCCCATATTACAATAGCGGTCATAGTGCTTTCAATTGCATTCGCGATAATGATGTACAGTGATAGCTACCTTGATGCAAATAAGACTCTTAATTTCCTCAAGCTGTTGATCATCTCTGTACTGCTTGTCACATGCAGCTTCCTTGTGCACGAACTTGGACACAAATACGTAGCTCAATCATATGGGGCCTGGTCAGAGTTCAGGATGTATCCCCTTGGACTGATGATGGCACTAGTATTCTCATTCTTCGGATTCCTATTCGCAGCACCTGGGGCTGTATATATCCAAGGCAACATCAGCAAGGAACAGAACGGGAAGATCTCAATGGCTGGACCTATGATGAACTTTATAATTAGCGCTGTGGCGATCGTCGCAATGCTCATGACCACAGGGTTGACATCTCAGATATTGTTACAACTGGCTTGGCTCAATGCATTCCTCGGAATATTCAACATGATACCCATATTCCCATTCGACGGTTCCAAGATATTCGCATGGAAATGGCAGGTATTCTTGATCATGGTCATCATCGGAGCTGCAGAAATGATATTCCTTATCATCTAAAATCTTTAAAATGGTCCTTCAAAGAAAGTATTTTCTTTGAAGACCAAAATAAATTCTTTTATCCACAGTCGCATACGCCCTTTAATGAATCCGAGGCCAAGATGTCTTCGACCCTGCACAACTTGAAAACCAATGTTCTGAAGGAAGTCTCCACACCATATGAGAAACTTCTCATGATCGTACTTGGAATACTTTTCATAGTCAGCGGAATATACGAACTTTCTCTTTATCCGGATGGCTCGGGGAATATGAACTCGATAGAGGGCCTTTTCCTACTGATCATCTCGTTCAGGATACTATCTGGAGATACGGTCCTTGGAAATTTTCACTGTTCTTTACCTTTAGCAATATTAGGCGCCATCGGTATCGCTGTCAGTGTTGTAAGCCTCCTTGTACCCACAATTATGACAGAAGTAGTTGGTACGATCTCGGGGGCAATACTTTTTGTTTACGCAATCGTATGTATGATCGCCCCAATTATAGGTAAAAACAAAGAAACGCCACTGTATTTGTTGCTATGTTTCATTTTTGGAACGATGTTGCTTCTGATAACATTGAATAATCTTGGTCTAGATATTTTCTCGAATTATAATGCGGCAGGACTTACACTGACCGCGATGGGATTTATCTTGATAATGATGGCCCTGCTAAGGACTGGATTCATTAAACATGATAACAATGAATTCCCAGTGATATCACTTACCGTTCTCCTGACAGGACTGTCCTTATTCTGTTGCATAATCGCAATAATCATATGTAATGGGGACCAGAATGTGTACTCTATAACTGGTTCCATGGCAGTTTTCATGATGGCGATAGGGGTCAAAATAATTTCTATTGGGAATACTCCCTTCGGAAACATACGAAGATCCAGATTGGCGATAGGCCTTGGTATCTTCTGCATATCACTCACCATGGTCGCAGTGATACTTCCAATTGAAACTCTCAAGACGCTTTTAAGCTATACTTTAGGGACGGTCAACATACTCGGTGGATTGTATATAGCGAACCAGATCGTGAAAAAACACGGTCTCCCCCATAAAATGCCAATTAGATTTTCAATTGCATTTTTATCGATGCTACTTTTCGGATTTAACAGACTTTTCCCTGGAATATTCGCAGGCGACCTCCTGATGCCCACGTTGATATTGTTTGCGTTTGTGATGACCTCTGTAGGTGCAACGATATTCTCCATATCGATATCTAATTATGAAAAACAAAAAAAAGACAATAACTGCAGTTCGACATGATATCAACAATTGATTTGAAAACTCTGATAAATTAAGGGGGTAACCCCCCTTTGATTGTTTGTTTATTCGATACCAGCGCACGGATATCTCAAGTGAGTCAATATTGAACCTTCCCACTGCTCAAGTTTACCAGGATTTAGAATGTTCTTTGGATCCATGGCCTTCTTGATGGCAATTATACTTGAAAGCTCAGAAGCTCTTTCCTTCTTGAAATTAGGTGCCTTGGATATGCCTACGCCGTGCTCACCAGTGACTGTGCCTCCCAATTCCACACACACATCGAATATCTCATCTACGGCCTTGATACCTCTTTCCCACTCATCCTTGTTCGTAGGATCGATGAGCATCTTTGTATGAAGATTTCCGTCGGATGCGTGCCCGTATGTAGCGATTATTACATTGTACTTCGCAGCTATATCTTGGAATGCCTTGACCGCCTGTGGAACCTTAGAGACAGGCACTCCCATATCGTCCGCGAGAGACACCGATGCATAGTCTGGTTTCAATGCTGAAAGAGATGTCATTACTGATTTCCTAGCATCTGTCCATTTCGCTATTTGCTTATCATCAAAAGAAGGAGTTACAGCTATGGCACCTGTGGCCTTAGCCACATCCTCCACGATCTTTAGATCTCTGTGAATTATCTCATCCGTCTCCCCGTCAACCTCCACAATGACCAATGCGTTGACGTCGGGAAGTGGATGCCCACGCGCTTTGTTGACAGCTTCGATACTGACACTGTCCATAAGCTCACAGGAAGCAGGAATCAAAGGCTTTGCAATTAACGATGCAATGCATGTTCCAGCATCTGTCACGCTCTCAAAGCCGCACAGACACGATGCTGATTTCTTGGGCTTTGTGGTAAGTTTGAATGTTATCTCTGTTATTATGCCAAGAGTTCCTTCGGAACCGCACATGAGACGTGCGAGTTGATATCCAGATGAATCTTTGATTGTCCTTGTTCCACTGCGAACGATCTCCCCGTCGGACTTTACGAAGGTGAGTCCGAGAACAAAATCTCTTGTAGCCCCATATTTTACGGCCCTCATACCAGATGCATTGGTAGCTACCATGCCACCGACCTGACATGCCTCAGCTGATCCTGGCGATGGAGGAAAGAAAAACCCATGTTTCGAGAGTTCGGCGTTCAGATCGTTGTATATACAACCGGCCTCTACATCGACCCAAAGATCTGCTACACTGATATTCTTGATCTTGTCCATCTTCTGCATCGCCATGACGATGCCCCCTTTTATGGGAACAGCCGACCCACATAGCCCTGTACCAGAACCTCTTGGGACAACGGGAATATTCTCCCTGTATGCGATCTTCATGATCTCTGACACCTGCTCCGTCGATCTTGGCTGAACAACGATCTCCGGAGTATTGTGGAATATCGACGCGTCGAACCCGTAAGTATAGAGGTCGGCAACCTTTGTAGAGTATCCGTCCTTGCCTACGATCTTCTCGATTTCGTCTATAATTCTCTGTTCCATTTGAACACCAAAGGCCCAAATATCCTATCAGATTATAAAACAAATAGATAGGCGTAATATAATTACGAATTTCGAAGATAGGCTTTTTAAATATTGAGGAGGTTTGCCACCCCCATGAAAACGAAAATCGTCCTCCTAGGCCCTCCGGGATCCGGAAAAGGTACCCAAGGGGAGAAACTCAGCGAAAAACTCGGCTATGTCAGACTGTCCACCGGCGACATGCTCCGTGAGGCTGTAAGGAACGGCACCGATCTAGGGAAAAAAGCAAAAGGATACATGGATAGTGGTGCACTCGTACCAAACGACCTTATAATCAACCTAATGAAAGAAAAGATCGAATCCCTCAAACCTGGAACTGGTGTCATATTTGACGGCTTCCCGAGAACCGTTGAACAGGCCGATGCTTTGGGAGAGCAAATAAACATTGATCTGGCACTTAATCTTGATGTCGATGATGAGGAACTCATTGCCAGACTCACCGAAAGACGCAGCTGTCCAGAATGCAATTCTGTATATCACCTGATCTATAATGCACCTAAGAACGAGGGACACTGTGACAAGTGCGGGTCCGACCTCTACCAGAGAGATGACGATAAAGAACAGACCGTCAGGAACAGACTGAATGTTTATCGCGAGAACACTCTCCCGCTCATAAACTACTACAAGAACAAAGGTACACTTGTAACTCTTCCTGGCACCGGTGACATCTCCGAGATTTTCGAAAAAGTCAAAAAGGCTATCCAGTAAACTTTTTTGCAGGCTCCGGCCTGCATTCCCTTTCAACAAAAAACATTATAAAGTATTTCGCGATAAGCGGAATCGATAGCCTCGTAGTGTAGTGGTCAATCATGCGGGATTCTGGATCCTGCGACCGCAGTTCGAATCTGCGCGAGGCTACCATTTTCTTACTGGCTATTAAAGATTCCAGATTGTCAAAATATCAATGCTTCTTGAATTCACGATATTCAAATTTTTACTCCTGCTTCCACCATCATTGGTAGATCCGTTCCTGGCCTTTCAATTACATTATATAGAGACAATACGGTATTAATTCGCGGATATCAATATCCGCAGGAAAGGCACTAAATGATATCTGATAAAGTAGTAAAAATCATTAGCGAACAAATAAACATGGAATATGCTTCTGCATACATATATCTGGATATGTCCACCGCAATGGACCACCAAGGTTTCAAAGGGTATGCAAAATGGCTCTTCATACAGTACAAGGAAGAATTGAAACACGCTGAGAAATTCATAGATTTCCTTCAAAGAAGAGGTACAGAACCTGTTCTGACCGATATAGCAGCACCAAAACTTACTGCCAAAGCCCCATTAGAAATTGCCAAAGCAGCATACGCCCATGAAATGAAAGTTTCTGCTTCGATAGACAAAATCTACGACCTCGCAGTCAAAGAAGGCGACCATGCATCGGCCTCATTCCTCAAATGGTACATTGATGAACAAGTGGAAGAGGAAGAGAATACAAGGAACATCGTCGATATGTTCACAATAGCCGGTAACGATACGCTTTCTAAATTCGAGATCGATAAGCTCTTGGGAAAAAGAGACGATTGAAATATCAGGCCCTAGGGCCTTAATTTTTTATTTAATTCATCATGAACCGCACATGATAACTTAAATCCGCACCTGCAATGCTACCTATCGCCCTGGATGTGCTTTTATTTTCCAATTTTATTTGAAAGATGACATTCCGATATCATATGAAAACACCAAATAATTAAACAGAATGACTAGTATTAGCTGCCATGAATTCGGAAATGCTGACGATCATCGCATGTGTCGCGGTCGGCGGTGCGATTGGTGCCGTATTGAGATATCTTCTCGGACACTACGTATGCAGTCCCACATTTCCATGGGGAACATTCTTGGTCAACATGATCGGATGCACCCTTTTAGCATTCCTAACATTCTCTGTAAGCGGACAGATGTCCAGCAATATGAAATTCTTTGCATTCACTGGTATATTCGGTGCATTCACCACGATGTCCACATTCACGGTCGAGACAGTGTCTCTATTCTACGACGGGGAGATGCTGAAGGCCTTCGAGAATGTTATGCTCAATGGAGGGGCATGTCTCCTGGGCGCATTTGCAGGAAGGTATCTGGCACTTTTGATATGATCAGAGTTCCCTCTCGGTCCCATCGCAAAGATTCTTGAAATAAAGGACCCCTTCTTCAGGTCCTTTGGCTATCATGACATCCCCTGCTTTGATTACCGTTCCCCTTCCCGGTCCAAATACGTATGTCCTATCGCGCTTGAAAGCTATGACGAACATACCGCTTATCGTACTCAAACTCACGTCTCCGAAAGTCTTTCCCACCAATACGGAATCTTCAGATACCTTTCCTATCGCAATGGTAGTCTCGGACTCCTTGATGGACATCGCAAGTACGGGATGCTCACCCAATCCTCTGAGGACCACATCCGCGATAGACCTGGCGGCCTCGGCGATACACATTATAGAGGTTTGAAGCCTTATGACCACCGCGATCTTCGCTACCTCACCAGGATCGCTCTTTCCCAATTCAATGGCTGCATCCTGGATCTTTATCGATAACTCATCGAGCGTGTCCGAAAGGAAGATCACCTCTTCAGCAATCTCTGTATTATTGTATAACAGTGAAGAATATGCCAGATCCACCATGAACTCAGATGTGTCCTTCAATTCAAGAAGCATTAACTCGAGTCTGTTCATTCGTCCTCATACTCCTCAAGATTCTCTGCTTCATCCTCTGCTTCTTCAGGTTCCTCATCCGACTCTTCCGGGAACTCCCAAGACATCACACCGTCAGCGAACTTCACAAGACGATTGTATCCGTCCTCTGTTCCGCGCACTATGATATCATCGTTCGCACGTACCTTCACTTCATCTTCAGGGTCATATGTCCAGCCCTGACGATTCTTAATAGCTATTATCTTACAGCCTGTACATGCCTCAACGGCCAACTGTCCTATTGTATATCCTACCATTCCAGAATTCGGTTTGACCTTGGTGGCACGGATCTTTTCGTCTGACTCGTACAACATTGCCGATACGAACGGACGTCTGTCCAACGGTACATCTAGAAGGTCCACTATGTCTGCCGCGGCATCCGATATCCTGTCTGCCGCGGAAGCGACCTGCAGAAGGCCAGATAACTGCCTGGCATCCTCTTTTGTCCTTGATGATAATAGCACTTTATAACGAATTGCGAACTTGAGATTGTTCATCTCTTCCTCAAGCTCATTAACCTTATCTGCCATGCTCTCGCTGTTGTACATGAGAGACGCGTAAGCCAAATCTACAATGACTTCCGAAGTATCCTTCATTTCTGTCAAAAGTTCGCGGACGGTCATATCGACATGGTCCAGCTTTTTGAAGTCTTCAGGCTCGCTCATAGCAAGCCCCCCGCATTACATCCGGAAGAGCTACTATTGCCCTCCGGGTCATCTGAGTTGATCGACAATTTCGGTCACCTTTTCTGATTATTCTTTCAGTGAGCAATCCAACGTGTTACTTGTATATTAAAAATTTTACCAGCCTTTAAGTAATATCAATGAATTCGTCGTTTGATAATAATGTCATGAGGTGATTTTTTGGCGATCGTGAGTTCAATAAGCGACTTTGTTGTTCGGAACAGAACCGTGTTCATAATGGGGCTCGCTGCACTCATAATCGCCGGTACCGCTGACCTGTTCGCCGGTCTCCTCCTTGACAGCATGGAAGAGTACCTTCTCCTGATACCTGGAATGATGGTGTTGATCTACAGTGCGATCGGGATGCGCGGTAATATATTCGGCGCCATGGGGAGCCGTATCGGCACTGCGATGCACATGGGTACATTCCAGATGAATTTCAAGAAAGGCGGTGTACTCAGAGCCAACATAGAATCCGCGATGTGTCTCTCCCTCGTCCTTTCTGCGGCGATGGGAATTGTCACTTGGGTCGTAGCCAAATATTTGTTCAACGGACCGTACAGCGTTTGGGACTTCGTTTTCATCTCCTCCTTGGGTGGACTCCTTTCCGGAATGTTGGTCGTTTTATTCAACATACTCATAGCAAAGGAAGGATACAAGAAGGACTGGGATGTGGACAATATTACTGCACCCCTGATAGCAGCCATTGGTGATATTATCACAATGCCGATGATATTCCTGTCGACAATACTATTCTTGAAAATACTGGACCTTAACACCGGAGAACAAATGGTCATGGTATTCGCGATCATATTCATCGTGGCCGCTGTCGTGTATACGGCCAAGATCGTCCTCAGAGAATATAGTAAAAGAGATTACTCCGGAGAAACAAAAAGGATAGTCATCAATTCACTTCCTGTCCTTTTATTCTGCCTTATATTCGAAATTGGAGCGGGTATCACCATACAGAACGAAGAAGAAAAACTGTTCGAATACTCTGTTCTCCTGATCATGCTTCCTGCGTTCCTCAATCAGGGGAATGCGCTTTCTGGAATGCTGACCTCAAGGCTCTCTTCTATGATCCATTTAGGTACTCTAAAGACGAAGGCAGTGCCTTCCAGTGATGCTCTAGAGAACTTCAACATCATGTACATATGCGCCATGCTTACTTTCCTATACATAGGTCTGATGGCCTATTTGGCAACAATCCTCTTCTCTGGAGGATCCGACAATATGGGAATAGGTACCGCGTTGCTCATAATCTTGATCGCAGGATTCCTTGCCACGACACTTTTGAATTTCCTATCCTATTATGTTGCCATATTGGCAACCAGATTTGGTCTGGACCCCGACGACCACTGTATTCCCATCACATCTTCGATAATGGATCTGATCGGTTCCATGATTCTGGTCGGTGTGATACTATTCTTCATCTGACCTCCCACTAAAAGGTTATATTACGCGGAGGCTATCGAGTGCACAGAGGTAAACCGATGATAAGCAGAGATGAAGTTTTGGCCAATCTGAATAAATACGATCTCAGAGAAGCCAAGATCGGAGTTGTGGCATCACACTCTGCCTTAGATACGTGTGACGGTGCGATTTCTGAAAAATTTCATACCGTAGCCGTGTGTGAAAAAGGAAGAGAGAGGACATTTGCGAATTATTTCAAAACCCAGAGGGATCCCTCGGGTAACATAATCCGCGGAGTGGTCGACGAAACTATCATGGTCGACAAGTTCAAAAATATCATCCAACCACAGATCCAACAAGAGCTGATCAAAAAGAACGTTCTCTTCGTTCCCAACAGATCCTTTGTATCTTATTCAGGCATTGATGCAGTCGAAGATGATTTCAAAGTACCGATAGTAGGAAGCAGAAATCTTCTAAGGTCTGAAGAAAGAGGGGATGAGAAGGACTATTACTGGATATTAGAAAAGGCAGGAATGCCGTTCCCTAAAAAAGTATCAAGGCCCGAAGATATCGAAGACCTTACGATCGTCAAAGTTCACCACAAGGTCAAGAAACTCGAAAGAGGATTCTTTACCGTGAAGGATTATGATCAATTCGTAGAAAAATCTACAGAACTCATAAAACAGGGAGTCATCGAGGAAAATTTCCTAGAAGAGGCCAGAATGGAACAGTATATCATCGGTCCTGTCTTCAATCTGGACTTCTTCCGCTCACCTCTTGAAGAACACGGGGAGCAGATAGAACTACTTGGGGTCGACTGGAGATTCGAAAGCTCGCTTGACGGATACTGCAGACTTCCAGGAAAACAACAGGTCGAACTCGAGAACGACGGCATAATACCAGAATATACTGTTTGCGGTCACAATTCGGCAACCCTTAGAGAATCGTTGCTGGACAAAGCATTCGACATGGCTGAGAAATATGTAGCGGCAACAAAAAAATACTACAACCCTGGTATAATAGGACCTTTCTGCTTACAGACATGTGTTGATAAGGACCTAAACTTCTACGTTTACGATGTTGCACCCCGCATAGGCGGAGGAACCAATGTCCACATGTCCGTCGGACATCCATATGGAAACGCACTCTGGAGGAAAGAGATGAGCACCGGAAGGAGACTTGCGATGGAGATCAGGAAGGCAATTGACGCAGAACGCGTCGAAGAAATCATTACCTGAGGGAATTCAAATGAAAACCAAAAAAATATTAGTAATCACGGCCGCAATGATGCTGACATTGGTACTGGGCTTAAGTATGGTTGACCAGGAAGAATCCGATGCTACTGTCTCAATAATAGAGGCCTATCAGGACACGATCACACCTGACGGTGGAACCATATATGTTCAATTCAACAGCACGGAAGGCGTAGACAGGGAAATAACCATCACAATCACCAACTCCAATACGGGGTCTACTGTTGGTACAGCTACGATAACAATACCTGCAGATACGGAAAATTACAAAGCTTCAGTACATGTTAATTTGGGCGGTACTGGAGAATATAATATCAAAATAACATGTGCACCAACATCTTATTTCGATAACAAAGAGGCGTATTACACAACAACAATTACAGTAAATGTAACAGAATCCATATGGTCCAGTTGGACCGCATATGCAGCGATCATCATTGTGGTCATAATAATTGTAATTGCTATATTCCTACACATGCGTAACGCCCCGAAGATCAAACCAGACAAAACATTCACAGAGCTCGAATCTGAAAGAAACGATGGTAAGCCCTCCAGATCGACAGAACGTATTGCATCCTCTACCGAGAGAAAAAAATACAAATCAACGAAATCTGAAACAACGCAGGAACCCCCTGTAAAAAAGACAGAACCTGTGAAGGAAGAACCAAAGAAAGCACAGAGTTTCACAGAAATGGAAGAAAAGAAGAAAGTAGCAAAAGAGAAGAAAGATTCCTCCGATGATACTGAATCTAAGAAGCCTAAATATGTGAGCTCTAGAAGAAAATAAACAATTTATACGGCCCCTTCCGAAAAGGAGGGGGCCGTTAAATCTAAATTTTAAAGTTTCAAATTGGGATCTTGAAGATCGAGCAACGCGATCTCGCGCCTATCCATAAAGAATCCTGCTTTCTTATGAAGCATTATTGAGGGAGCATTGTCGGACTGTATCATACTGTGGGCTACCTGACCGCCCATCTCGCGTCCTTTTCTCAAGACCTCTCTCAGAAGTTTATATCCGATCGCATTATGACGAACATATGGATGGACCCCCATGTTCTCGATCCAGACAAGATTGTCCACATCCGCTATGTGATGCAACATCTGAGCAAATATGAATCCATAGATCTCCCCATCTTCTTCAGCGACAAAACTTAGGCCGCTATCGAGATATGCCTTGAAATGATTCTTACTACTCGCGCCGATGTTCTCCTTCCACTGCTGAGGAAGGTCTTCCCACTTGTTCTCTAATGTCTTGGCGAAATATTCTCTGATACAGGATAGCTCTAATTCCCTGACCTTCTCGATATCTTTGAGTTTCAATGGGCGTATATCCATCTTACATCTCCTCTGGTGCTTCCATTCCCAGACATGATATGACATTCTTAAGAACGGTCTGTGTGCATTCGACCAAGGTCAAACGGGCATTTCTGTTATTTCCCGCAACTAGTACAGGCACTGCTGCATAGAACTGATTGAACGCCGAGGCCACCTCATGCCCGTATGCCGGAAGCATATTGATGCGCTTCTGCTCTCCTGCCACCTGGATCGCTGCCTCAAATCTTGAAAGGACCTTGATCAGTTTTATCTCATACTCGTCTGTGAGCTTGGCTGGATCGTAATCATATTCGAAATCCCCCGCCTTTCTGAGCATACTGCATGTCCTAGCATAAACATACTGAAGATATGGTCCACTGTTCCCATCAAAATTAAGAGCATCTTCCCATTTGAAAACGAATTGCTTCTCCGGACTCACCCTTACGATGTTGTATCTGATCGCACCAACACCGATCTGTTTTGCGATGTCTCTCATCTTTTGTTCCGAAAGATCGGAGCGTCTGCTCTTGATTTCTTCATAGGCACGCGCGACGGCCTCATCGATAAGATCGTCCAAATAGACAACGACGCCTCTTCTGGTGGACATCTTTCCCTCAGGAAGTGAAACGAATGAATAGAACATTGCCTCTGGCATCCTTTCGCATCCCAGGATCTCCAACGCGGAACACAGCTGTTTGGAACCGAGCTTCTGATCCTCACCGAGGACATCTATCACAATATCTGCCCTGCTAAACTTATCAAGATGGTACGCAAGGTCCCTGGTGGTATACAATGTGGTACCATCGGACCTCGTGAATGTGAATTTGGTATTCTTTCCCTGCACACCGAAATCCTTGAGATCTAGGAACCAGGCTCCGTCTTCCGACTGACCGGCATATTTGGATGTCTTGAGTCTCTCGACAATTGCCCTTGCGGAACCATCCGCTATGAAATCCGATTCCCAGGTATATTTGTCAAGAGTAACATTTATGTATGCCAGTGTATCCTTCAAGCCACCGAGCATTATCTCCGCAGTCTGTCTTACCATGGTGATGGTCTCTTGATCTCCAGCCTCGAATTTCCTCAGAAGCTCCGATATGTGCTCCTGTACTGCTGGATCTTCCTCCATCATCTTATTCGCAAGACGGTAATTTGCAACCAATTGATGGTCTGGCTTATCGCGCTCTTCTTTCTTCTCGACCTTTTCTGCAGGAATGTTGTTCACACCCCATGCGAGTATTACCACTTGCTTACCCACGTCATTCACGTAATACTCGGTCTGTATCTCATACCCGCATCTTGCCAGACATCTTGCCAACGTATCCCCTATGATGGGATTTCTGGCCCTTCCAACATGAATGGGGCCGGTGGGATTTGTCGAAGTATGTTCGACATTGATCTTTTTACCTTTGGACGGCAGGGTGCCGTAATCGTTCCCCTTCTCCACTATGTCTTGAAGTGTAGCTTTTACCAGTACATTCTGGTCCATCATGAAATTGAGATACCCGTTCAACGCGGATATGCCTGTTATCAACCCATGCGGAACGATCGCTTCCGAGATCTTGATGGCTATATCCTTTGGAGGCATCCTCATCTCCTTGGACATGGTAAAACAGGGAACAGACAGGTCTGCCATTTCTGAGACCTCTGTTACAAATTGAATTCCTGGAAATCCCATATCTGAAAGTACTTCACTCACAGCCTCTGAGACCTCATCGCTAAACTGATTCTGGACCTTCATATTCATGCCACCTTGTACCTTAGAAGTGCAGCTACACCGCCGAACGCCTTAAGGAGCATATCTCCCTCTTCCGAATCTCCGGAGATCAACTGTAAACGTGCATTGAATGAATCTGCGATCTCAAAGAAGTTGTCAATGAGATCTTCCGAATTGGTTATCTTGACAAGCTGTTGGCACTCTGGACAGACAATGGACTCGTCCGTATTGGCCACGGTCATTACATGAGTGTGCCCGTTAGAACAGACCACCGTCACGCGACTTTTCTTGAGGGTCTCGGATATCAGCAGTACATCCACAGCACCCAGTTCTGCAGCGGCCCTTACCTCAGCCTCTCCGTATGCGGAAAGGCCCCCGTCTTGTTTCCTGATCTCTCTAAAGAGTCTCTGCATGTAATCTTTCTCTATTGTAAGTTGCATGTCCTGTATTGCATCCTGCGCATCATCCACAAGTTCCTTGAGTCCTGATTCGTCGGTATATCCTGTATCGAATAGGGGACTTACGACCTTTTTCTGAAGTTCGTGATGAAGATAATTCTCTTTAACAAAGAAATCCTTTGTAGCGCCTGGCCCTCCAACTAGGATGCCTTGCATCTCCAATATGCTGTCAAGGAAAACAGTGGTCGCATTGTCCGCAACCTTCTTGTAGAATTCGTGAGCCGCGATCTCGATCAATCTTTCAAAACGGACGGACGACTGACCTCCTTGGTGATGCTTTGATGGAACTAATGAATCGAAATGCTTCAATACAGTTATCTTGCTGCCCGAAAGCATACCTATCGTGGCCTCTTTCCTGTCGATAACAATGAGACCGTAGTATTTTTTATCTAAAAGCATACTCTCTAGAGGTTCAGTAAAGAATGTTGAGTCACATCTGTAAAGGAATGCCGTTATCGCCTCTGGGGGTTCTATTACGTATTGGACCATCTTTGTCTGGTCACCTGCGCGAGGTACTTCTCCGCAGAATATGACGACACCATTCGCAGGTGCAGCTTTGTATGTCTTCAAACGTGACATAATGGAGTCTATCGCTCCTGTCACATTCTTCAAGGTTGTCTTTGATTTTATATTGGACGCCTGGGACTGCTCTTCCCTCAAATAGGCCATTACATCGGATATCAATTTGGTCTGTGGGACATAAACAGAAATCAGCTCTGTTCCCCTTCCCTTATAATCTGTGATCTCCTGCATTGCCTTCTTGAAGTCGTATCGTGCTCTATCCACAGTATTTGTTTCGCCCATTTGGCTCACCAATATATTTATCTAAATTGCGCATATGTATTAAATGTATTGTATATGAGCAAAAATAAGGTTGTGGTATCGATCGGAGGATCGATTTTGATCCCTGACAGCAACGATTCTGTTTTCATTAGAAGCTTGGCTGATATGATTAAAGAATTGAACAAAGAGGTTCAGATCGTGATCATATGTGGAGGCGGTAAGATCGCAAGATATTATGCGAATATCTCGTCGGAACTTGGAGCCACCACGTACCAACAAGACATGCTTGGCATAGGTACTACCAGGCTTAACGCTGAACTTTTAGCGATTGCTCTTGGAGATATATCTTCCACAGAGATCCCCCTTACGGCAAAGGATGCCGCCAAAATAAGCGTCCCTGGAAAAGTTGTGGTCATGGGAGGAACAGAACCTGGACACACTACCGATGCCGTCGCAGCCATGGTGGCCAAGGAAATTGGAGCTGATCGCGTCATAAATGCGACATCTGTTGATGCGGTGTATTCAACAGATCCTAAGAAGGACCCAAATGCCGTAAGATATCCCAAATTGACGATCAAGCAACTTGGAGAACTCATATACAAAGATCACGGCGCTGGAAAGTCCAGTGTCTTCGATCCTCTCGGCATAAAGATCGCCACTGAGAATAAGATAGATATCTTGATCGTCAATGGTAGAGACCTGAACGACCTAAGAAACGCCATTTTAGGAAATAATATACATGGAACGTTCGTCAATTCCCATTGATCGGTTCTAGATCTGCAGACCTTATCATATCATAGCCTGCGCCTTCAATGAGATCCACTAAATGGTGTTGCAGAGGCTTCCTGAGAGAATTCCTATGCAGATATACCATATTTGTACCAGTAGAACTAGTGGCATCGTGGAGAATTCTCAATACATCTTCGTCATCCCTGCCTTCGATCTGGTAATTGGGAACCATATGTCCAAAATTCACCTGATATGATAACGCCACCTCGGTAAAACGAGGCGCATAATGTCCTCCGGCAACCCCTACGACATTCGGATAATCGTTCTCACCCATATCTGTAAGGACCTTGGCCAGGATCTCGGCCGCATGTATATTGCCCCAGTTGCGTTCATCCGAACCTATCTCTATGAAAAATGTCGGTTTTTCTAACCAAGGACCGTGATGAGTGACCTCAAAACACTTCTGGAATTCCGGCATATCACAATATTTCGAGATGCATCTCATCGCATCGGTCATCAAGGACGGACAAGGTCTTACCAATCCTTTTTCCTTTCCGCCATAAAGATTCTCGTGATAATTACCTATAGGATGTACAGTAAGTGCTGGGTCTCCCGAAGCGGCAGAATGTTTTGACATAAATATCACTACATCGACATTTATGCCGAACCCACTTGCAACATCATCTAGACCATCGGTAAATATATGCAGGTCCGGCGTAGACAGGATATAATCCTCGCCATTATAGTGGAATTTGTATTTGCCCTGAGTTCCCGCATCTTCCCATCCTCCAATCTTTAGAAGCTGATCCCTCATATTGACTGAGGGGAGGTCGGGTTCACTGCATACGAAGACCTTTGACATGGCACCACTTAATGGTATAGCAATTGCGAAGATGATATAAATCCATGTTCTGATGCTCCGCTCGATGCCGACCGAGAACATAACGATCAGAGAACGTCTCCTTCTTCACCTCAACCGTTTTCCGGAATACAGCCCGGACGAGATTTATAACATACCATTCGACCTGACACAGGATGGGATCGCATCCGTTCTTGGCATATCGCGCGCACATGCATCCCTGGAACTAAAAAAGCTAAGGGAAACGGAAAAGGTCTATGAGTGGCTGGCACATATAAAATCATCAGGTTCCAAACGAAAAGCCTATTGCCTCTCACCTGACGGTATGAGAGATGCGAATCTACTGAAAGAAAGATTCATCTCAGAAGGAGTGTCGATTGGAAGTCTACTTGATATGAAAAGATGCGACCCCAATGTGATGTGGGATGCATTGAGCGCAGAAGATCGCGAGACATTCGGATTGGCCTGCACATTCAGAGAACCGATACCCAGAAGAACAATACCTGATACAAATACTGGAATAATACCTGCTGATTTTGAAGGCATGGTACGGATATCTGAAGAAGTTCGCCGTAAATACCTAGGTGTTGCGAGCAAAGAAAAAATAAAAGACTGGCACAGTCGTGCCGCAGACTGGTATATCGACAATAGTGATAATGAACAGGAAAAATTATTTCATTTATCCTCTGCAGGCAGAGATACTGAAGCCACAAAACTTTTGATCAAAAACGCAGAGAAGTTTATTGAAAATCCCAATGAAGACCTTTTAGAGATCGTTAAAAACATAAATGTACCACCGAAATATAACGAGACGGTACTTGGTATCCGCGCGGTCATCGCTCTGGACTGCCTAAATACCCAGGATGCAGAATTCTGTGCGGACAGACTAGAAGAATACGGATCTATCGACTCGACGATAATACGCTCAGAATCCGATATGATCAACAACGATCCCTACAAAGCCTACGAACGTTCCATTGAAACTTACAAGTCATCACAAACACCAAGTCTTGCACTTGTCACTGCAAAAGCACTTTTCAAAATGAAAAAATACGATGAGGCCGAGAAATTCATTTCAGAGGCCGTAAAAACATTCACCGACTCCGGAGATGTGAGTCATCTGGATGAGATAATGGTCCTCAGAGCAGGTATTGCGCATGCACATGGGAAGAACGATGACTGCATCAGCTACCTGAACAAAGCATTGAGATCTTGCAGAAAGGACTCTTACAGATCGAAGGTCAAGGACATCATATCCAGCATCAATGATGGTAAAGATGATGTCCATTTCCTCTGATCAAAGGATCGGGTTCTTCTTCAAAGTATCCAGATCAGATATGTAAAGTTCCCTAATGTCCTTGATGTTCCATTTTAGCATGGCCAATCTCTCGAATCCGAATCCCCATGCGAGTACTGGACATTTAACTCCGAATGGTTCCACCACTTCAGGCCTGAATATACCGGCACCACCGAGCTCCATCCACTTCCCATTGAAGAAGACCTCCAATTCCAGAGAAGGTTCCGTATATGGGAAATATGCTGGCCTTATCCTTATTTGATCGAATCCCATCCTGGAATAGAACTCTTTGATCATGGATATCAACATGTCAAAATCGGCGTTCTCATCTATCACGAGCCCCTCGATCTGAGTAAATTCCGGGAGATGAGTAGCATCTATGGATTCATTCCTGAATATCCTGGAAATTGAGAATGCCTTTTGTGGCGCATCAGGATGCTCTGCGATATATCTGATGCTGCTGACGGTACTGTGTGTCCTAAGCAATGCCAGTTCCGCCTTATCTCTTGACCAGGTTCCTCCCCATCCGGTAGAACCGGTGTTACCTCCGTGCTCGTGCTCGCATTTCACCTTCATGACGAGTTCCTCGTCATCAATATGGATCGATTTAGGATTCTCTAGATAGAATGTGTCCTGGAGATCCCTTGCAGGGTGGTCCTGAGGTGTGAAAAGAACATCAAGGTTCCAGAATGCTGGCTGAACATATTCAGACGCCATCTCGGTGAATCCCATGTCTGTAAAGAGCCTCCTGACCTCGAAACCCAATCTCGAAAGAGGATGTTTCTTTGCAGGCACCATTGAAGGTGCGAATGTCTGAACATCGTATTTACGGAAATCAACACTCTCCCATTCCCTGTTTTGAATGATACGATCCGTAACATCGGTGATCTGCTTCTTCAGTTCGATACCAGATCTGACGGCCTTATGCCCGTCCGATGTAAGTGTTATCTCTCTGAGGGTTATCATCCTCTCCTGGATCATGCCCTGACGACCTTTTAGGTCTTTTATTATCCTCGGATCGGCGTCCTTTTCCTCCAAAGGCCCCTTTGAAAGAGCTTCGAGTAAAAGCTCGTCCGGCATATTGGATCCTAATGCGGTCTTGCCTGCTGCAGTTAAGATTAGGTATTTGCCGTCACCTTCTTTGACGATCTCCGCAAGACCCTTTCTCTTGAGCCATCCAACAGCGATCTTGTCATCTCCGTTGAGCATTTTCTTAGAAAGAAGATCTAGGTCCATCTTTCCGCCATTCGCAGATATGAATGAAATAGCACGTCTTTCCGGAAGACCCTCGCAAACTATCTTTGGATCTGAGATCTCGAAGAATTTGAAGGATTCTTCCTTCATCTTGACAAGTCCTTTGGACGATAGCCAAGAAGCAGCTCCCATTATCTCTACCTCGAGATCGAATTTACCTGCCGAAATAAGATCCGCTGGAGTACTGCTGCCTCCTGCCTCTTCGAGTGCCAATAACAGTCTTTTCTCATTATAGCTAAGTCCTTCGAGGACGTCCATCATATCCATTTTATCACCATTTGAAACCTTCGAAGGTCATGGAATCCACGACCCCTCTGGCTTCCTCTCTCTTCGCCTGGTGTTCCTCAAGGAACACATTTATCTTGTTCGTAAGCACCATCTTGCATTCGCCACAAAGTATCTCGCCGCGTCTGCATTTTTCAGCCATCTCATTGACCTTTGAGTCATCCTTCTCAAAAAGATAGTAATTGTACTTGAATACTGCACAGACCTCGGGATTACCGCCTTTGGTCTTCTGTTCTTCGACAGTGACACACCCTCCAGTGAATGCTTTTCCAACCTTTTTCTTTACCTCTTTAGGCTTATCGGTCGTATATATCGTGGCCATCGGGTCTGAGGATGACATCTTGTCACCACCGCTTAAACCGGGGAACATCTTGCAATAAAGCATCGCGGGTTTAGGATAGTTGAGTCCTGGTGCCACATCCCTTGCGACCCTGAAATGAGGATCCTGGTCGATTCCGCACGGAATAAGGCATGGAACCTGTTTTCCAGACTGTTCTGTGGGAAGGAACGCGGGTGCAGCCTGTATCGTGGTAAAGAATATTGAACCGATATTGGTAGAATTATCAAATCCGAATACAGCCTTTGCCGTTGAAAAAGTGACCTTCTTTGCCACCTTCAAAGATATTGGATATAGTGTCTTTATACACTCGGAATCCAAGATTATCTTTGTATTGTCCGGATCGAAACCCAAAGCTACGAAATCCAAGGCGTTCTCATATGCAAGACCCCTTGTTTCCTGTAAGGTCAGATCTTTGAAAAGGAACTTTTCATCATCGGTCATTTGAAAAAGCATCGGTACCTTGAACGTATCCTGTATCCATTTGTTGAAGATCCAAGGCATCAGATGTCCCAAATGTGTATTACCTGAAGGACCTCTTCCGGTATAGAGGAAGAACTTATTCCCCTTATCATACTGGTCCAGCAATTGGTTCAGATCCCTATGGCAATAGAATATTCCCCTCCTGAGCATTGGATGGATCTCTCCATATCCTCCAAGTCTTTTCAGTAGACCTTCGTCTATAGGCGTCGTTCCGAAATTCTGCATCAGACGCTCATAGTCGATGTCTCCAGTGACCTCCCAGGGCGTGACCTTGAAATCCTCTGCCATATTTGACCTGGGACGAGTAGCGATAACATCGTTTTTAATGTTTCGAGTGGACTCGCACGATAAATCCCTTTATATGGGAATAACATTCACAATGACCATGTGGAAGATACTCGGCAAGGACACCATCTATCTGGATATCGGAAAGACGGCAAGAGATAGATTTGAGGAATTGGCAGGCAAGGATGACAAAGCCAAGGAATTCAAAGACCTACTTGATAGATCCGAGATAAACTTCATGATCAATGGGGCCACTGAGTACAATACCTTCTTCTTCAAGGTACCGGACGAGTTCACCCCAGAACAGATCCAATTTATGGCCGACGTTACTCTCTCCATCGTACGTGAGAGTACAGTCCCCATGATAGAGGTGGAAAACGTAGAACAAAGGTTCCTGATAATATTCACCAATGATAAGGAACCCGAACTTCTTGGTATCCGTAAGACACCTGGAATGTCATCCGGAGCGATATTCAACCCCATAATTCAATCTTTAGATTCACCTGGAAAATTGAACAGACAATTTGAATGAATCTCATTTACCCGGAAAATTCAATTTTCCAAAATCGGTCTTATCTCTCATGGGGGTGCCTGGAACCTCATCGAAATCTGACCTTTCCTTTTTTTCCAATCCAACAAACAACGGTGCAGGACGTAGGACCATCCACTTGGACTTGATATCGTCGACTATTATGGGCTCGAACATGACATAATAAATCACAGACGTAAAAACGATGACCAGTGCGATCGTCACCCCTGACGTGATGATGTATGCCAAAACAATGAATATATTCGTATTGTTGATCGCGATGACGACAAAAAACAATGTTGCGAATACAGGAAGTGCCATCCTTATGAGCGTTGCCTTTATCCCGTCATAAAATCTGTAATCACGATAATTGGTCTGTATCCTTACATTCAATGATTTGAAAATGGACCATGGAAGTACAAACAATGGTATCAACAACACCAGAGAAAAAACGTACATGGGAATGTTGTAGTTAGAAGAATTACCCATAAAGGCTGGATTCATCGATATGTAGATCCATAACAGCATACCGACCATTAGGGCCAGGAATATCGTCTCCCCCATCTCCCTCCATGGAAGTTTATCCCTGCGCAGATCATAATCCAAGACTATGTTCCTGGTGTCGAGATCTCCGGGAACATTGAACGCAAAAGCGAGAGCTCTGTCCCAAAAACTCAATTTCTTCTTTATATTGATGTACTCAACAATACGGATTATCCTATAGAACATCCACCTCTGTATCGCATTCACCAATGCCACACACCCTGCTGCACCGAGAGTTATGAATAGGACAAGATAGAACAACATGTCAGGTAATTTCAACATCAATATCGCTATTATCACCAGCATGACCGAGATGAACATCCACAACTTGTTGCGGATCATATAGAACGCCCCACAAAAGAAAAAGAGAGATGTAAGCAAAGGTATGCTATTGTACAGAGAATCACCGATCAGGAACTTGTACGCAATTAGTATGACAGACCCCAAAAGTACAATAACTGCGATTATCAGAGTCATCCTGTCAGAAGGGCGAAGGAGTGAGAGACCGTCCGGTATGCTGTCCTTCCAATATTTTCCGTTCCTTCCTTGCTCAAGATGAAAACTCATGATCTTTCCATCCATACATCGAGATCCACTTTAGCCTTATCGCCTGGATAAACACCCAAGATAAGACCGATCTCCTTATTGTCATTGGTCGGGATTGGTCCGTAGCTGAACTCTTTGATGTCCTCTTTATGATATATCGAGGAATTGTCACTATTAGCAAAAACGATTGAAACTGGAATTTCAGATTTCAATTCGAAAAAGATGTATCTCTTTGGTTTAACCTCTATAGTAAATGTTTTAACATTGTCATAACAACCGGGTTTTGTTGGATCGAAATCCCCGATATGTATCTGTTGAACATTGAACACCTGCGTACGTTTCTCAAAGAGTGCCAATTTCCCACCTATTTCCCGATTAACATTCCGATAGATAGGAATTTCGTCACTCTATCGTTATATCTTCTTGAAGTTCATCAAGATCTGTAGAAAATTTCCACATCTTGGGATAATGCCCGCGTTCCATGAAAACACGCTCCGTAGAAACCGCTTTGCCCTGCTCAGTTGCCATTATCTTTGCGGATGACATCTGCATTTTACCTAAGGCGATAAGTTCACCTCTGGCTGTGATCATAGCTACCAACGCATTCTTTCTGATCTCGTCATCGAGCATGTGTATTCCCTGTATGTTAAGATCGGCACCATGACAAACAGCATCTACTGCGGTAGGTTTGACAATGACCTTTGGCAAAGGTTCCACAAGGACCTCCATTGGTTGGATGAGACTCCTAAGCCACTCTTCGCGTCCATCTTGTTGCCAGAATACATACGCATCCGTAATGTCCTGCAATGTCGCTGCTTTCTCCTCTGTCATGATACCAGAACGAGAACGTCTTAGTTCCTCCATGTTCGCACCGCAACCGAGAACTTCGCCAACATCTGTGCAAAGTGTGCGTATGTAAGTACCTGCGTCGCATGAGACCCTAAAAAGCACCTGTCTATCCTTGATCTCCAATATATCTATCTCTTTTATCGTCCTGATCCTGAGCTGTCTTTTCACAGCAGATCTTACCGGTGGAAGCTGATAGATCTTCCCTTGGAATCTTGACATGACATCTCTTATACGTTTCTCGGACCTGTCTGCGTGTATCCTCATCAAGCACACGTATTCCTTATCTGAGGACAATACTACATCCGTCAAACGAACGGCCTTACCTGTGCATATGGGAAGAATACCGCTCACGTAAGGGTCCAACGTACCTCCGTGACTTATCTTATCCGCATGTATAACATCCCTTGCCCATGCAGTTACCTGGTGTGATGTCGGTCCAGAAGGCTTATCCAATGCGATGACGCCGGCACCCAGCAATTCCCCTACGGAACGGTCGGAAGGTCTCTTGCCCCATCTATCGGGTATCGTCTTTGGGTCTTTTATCAACATCTATGGTCCTTTAAAGAATCGAGTATCTTGCGAGTGACCTCTTTAGGGGTCATGTTATCTGTCAAAATAACGAGGTCGTAGACACTGAGGTCTTCGACATCTATATCATAATACATTTTGTAACGTTTTGCCTCGGATGCTTGACGCTCCGCGGTCTTCTTTATCGCTTCGTCAAAAGATTCCCCCTCACGAAGGCCGACCCTCATCATCCTGACCTTCGGGCTTGCACCCAAATATACTTTATAAGCAGGAATATTGTTTCTTGAGAGCATATAAGCGGATAATCTCGATTCCAAAATGATATCCGGATTCGCACGTGCGATCTCCAATATCTTAGAATCGATCGTTTCGTCGATCTTCGGGTCTTTCTCCGCGACCGCACTGAACTCAGCGAGTGTAAGTTTTCTTTCGGCAGCCATTTCACGGAAGAACTGTCCGAAGACCACGGCTTTAAGGCCGAGGGCCTCGGACAGCATCTTACACGTGGTGGTCTTCCCCGATCCGGGAGGACCACTTATGGTTATCCTCATTTGAAGGCCTTCAATATACGACATCCAGTTCCTTCAGACGTTTTTTCAGGAGATAGTATCTTACGAATCTATTCTCCAACTGTCCGATGGGTAAGCTGATCATCGTGTAGATGACGATCCAATACGGCATGAATCCCATTACTGAATTCGCAAGGTTCAACACTCCCCACGGCATATTAATGTAGAGATCCACAGGGTCCACAGTATATGATATGAAGTAATAGACCCAGGCATACACCGGGAGGATGATGACCATGGTGACGGGCATGATCTTCATTTGATCGGTGCTCATCTTCATGGATTTTCCCATCATCTGCGGCTGCTGTTCTTGGAGCTTTTTCAGTTTGAATAGATTGTTCTCTATTCTTGCCTGACGAAGTTCTGCGTTGAACCCCGACTGCTCCTGTTGAACTTTTGCCTGTTCTATTGGATCGGTGATGAATCCCCTGATCACCGTGCTTAGGGTGATCATGATTATACCTGAGATGATCAGAGTGAACACAGGCCATTGACCACCAAAGTCAATGTACTGGAACACTACATTCAACGCTTTACCGATCGGGTCTCTGAACATCATGACGACCATCATGACGACCAGGGCGATCATCATGCCGATCAGGGTGCCCTTGGGCATGGCCGGCACGGCCTGTTGCGATCTCTGCATTTGTTCGGGTGATCCGGGGTTTGCCATCTTAACTCTCTCCTCCGAAGAATCCTCTCATTACTGGATTCATCTCCATCATCTGTTCACGACCGACCGCCTCATAGAAGTGGATCATTATACCCACCGCTAACAGCAATCCTGTACCTGAAGCATTTCCTGTTGTACCTATCATGTCGGCACAAGCCGCCAGAGCTCCTATCAGAGCTCCAGATAGAACCGTGATCGTCGGAATATACCTTTCGAGCACACGTTTCAGTACACGAGGATCCCTACGGAATCCTGGAATCTGCATACCACTCTTTTGGATCTGATTTGCCACTGCTTCCGGACCGAGATTTGTCGTTTCGACCCAGAACTTAGCGAACATTATCGATCCCATCACCATGACCGTACCGTATATCGATACACGACATAGATTCTCCAACGCTCCATGGTCATTACCGTAACTTGCTGGGTCTAGTATCGGCATAAGCCAATCAGTCAGACCTTGCGGGGCCGACAGATACCATGCTATCCCTCCAGACGCCGTAGTGGAATCATCAGCGAAAGATCCGATTATATCGTTATGTCCGATCAATGGAATTCCGCTAAGGAAATCATTGGTATAGAGGAGTAACGCGATCATGCTGATGTTTGCCAACAACGCGGACATCAATATGACCGGGATGTTACTTGAATACATCAATTTGATCGGATACCTTCCTCTGGCACCTCTCGCATTACCGTGTGATAGCGGCAATTCGATACGACTCGATTCTAGATAGACCACCACAAGGAAGATCACTATCGTCCCCACTAGTGCTATCATAGGATTCGGTTGTCCAAGGAATATCGACTCATACCCACCGCTTGCCATCTCCGATGAACTGGTGTTCATCAAGATGTAGATGGCCTTGGGAATTGTTCCAGCAGGCGGATTCGATACGCTCATTACTTCGCTTGCGTCCACCGCATACCAGTTCAATGCTCCTGTGAACACGGCCTGGGAAACTCCCGCGGCGATGAACAAAGAGATACCGCTTCCGATACCCCATTTAGATACCACCTCATCGAACAAGAACACCAGATATGATCCGATGCAGAGCTGCAGGATGATGAGCAGTTTAGATCCGTTCGAACCGAAGGTCGAAACGAAATCATCGGACGGTACCAGGTATCCAAATACCTGAGGTACCGCCTCGACGACTATCATTACTATGACCAACAGTTTCAAAACGGATTGGTAACACGCTTTGTCTTTTTTGTTCGTGAGATCGAGTTTGATTATCTTCGCTCCCACGAACAATTGCATGATGATTGAGGCTGTGACGATGGGCCCAATACCCAGCTGCAGGATCGTACCAGACGCTCCTGCCATGATGGTCCTGTACTGTGCGAACAGATCAAGCGATTCCGACTGATCCAGGCCGTATATGTACACGTTGGTCATTATGAAGTATACGACCAACACGACAATGACCCACATCATCTTCGTCCTGAAGTGCACATGGCCTTCAGGACGCTTGACTGCGGGGAGCCTGTCGCCTAGAGGTTTTACCTTGTACAACAGGCTAGGTTGTTCATCCATCCCAATCTAACTCCTCGATTTGCTTACTCAACAATACTTCCACCAGAGGCCTCGATCTTCTCGCGAGCTTTCGCGGAGATCTCGGCCACTGTGACGTTCACAGCCACGCTGATGGTTCCGTTTCCGAGCAGCTTGTCTATGCCTGCATCAGTTAGGTTGATATTATAGATATCCCCATTCTTCGCTCCGAAGCCCATTTCTACGAAATGGTCAGCCTGCTCCTCGAGTTCCGCAATGTTGAGGGTCGTGTTTGCCTCGACCATGCATTGGGGTCTCTTGAAACCGTGTCTTCCGAAGTGGTCCCTGTCATACTTCAGCATACCGATCTTGCCTGTCTTTCCGAGACCGGCCTGACCGCGTCCACCGATTATACCAGCTCCACGTCCAGATTTCTTTCCACGGCCGTGCGTCCTAGATCCTCTCATTTTTTTGGTTCTGCTTGGCATTTCTTTACACCTCACAGCATCCTGTTGATGAGATCGTTGATGGCCTCTGCCCTGTAACCGAGTGCCCCACCGTTCTGGTAGGAACGCTTGTTGCCTTCAAATCCCTTTACAGGGGGGTGAAGACGGAACACAGGCTTTGCAGCCTCAACATCTCTCAGTTTGTAATCATTCTCAATTATTGCCTTCGAAAGTTCCTCGACTGAGGTGAATTCTGATTTCTCCTTGAGATAATCGTCGGTGATCTCCTTGTCGCCTGCAAGTCTTCCGCGTGCGCGGATCATCGCAGTGAGGGTCTCCTCGCTGATCTCTCCCCAGGTACAGTAATCCTTAACTTTCTGAAGCATTCCATCCGTAGATCCGTTCTCGGGAACAACCACGCAGTGGTTGACCCTTGTAAGGCCTAGAAGGTCCATCGTGTAAGCAATGTTGTAATTGACATCAGGCTGTCCACGAACACGAATTATTGCGTATGTCATCTTCAGTCCTCCTTGTCAAAGTTAACGTCGGTCTCTTCTATCGACAGACCGACTGGTCCCGATACGATACGAAGTCTCTGGATCTGCTCAGCAGTGACTCTCATACGGGACGTCTCTTTGAGCGCCTCGAATGTTGCCATCGCATAGTTGACCTTGGTCTTCGTATTTCCTGTCGCAAATCCCCATGCATCCTTGACACCGGCAAGCGTTAGAAGACTCTTTGCGACATCTCCGACAGCTAATCCGATACCACGTGGTGCAGGTTTCAAATAGACAGTTACAGACCCTGTACGTCCAATGACCTCGTATGGGAACGAGTGAGGCTCACCGCAACCGCACTCCCATGAACCGCATCCTCTTTTGATTTCGATGATGTTCAGTTTTGCGTTGTCGATGGCCTTCTTTATAGAAGGTCCGACCTCCTTTCCTTTCGACCTTCCGATTCCGATGAATCCATCGCCGTTTCCAACGATACACGTCACCGCGAACCTGACCCTCCTTCCGGAGTCGGTCATCCTCTGGACCATGTTGAGGTCGATGACCTCATCCTTCATGTCCGGGAGTAGGATGTCCACGATCTCTGCCTCACGAAGGGGCAGTCTTGTGGCCAATGCGTCGCTCATGGTTGTGATCTCACCGTTGAGCACCATCTGGCCCAATCTTGTCTTAGGGACCCAATCCATTTCACTCAGCCTCCATCTTGTCTTTCAGACCGTTAACTGCGGCCTCGATCGCATCATCGATGTGTTTTCCGTAGAGCCTATCCTCAGTGGGAAGGACATCCTCGGAAACAGGTACTTCAAGTCCCGCATCGACCATACCCTTTACAACTGCGAAGAGAACTCCGCCGCGCTTGGGGTTTTGCATGCCGATGTCGAGAACAGCGTACTCGATTCCTGCTTTGATTGCTCTTTTGCCTGCAAGGTATCCAAGGAGATACGCCGCGGGAATGGTTGAACATGAGTTCTCCCATCCCATCTTGACGAGGTCTTTGGTACTTGCCGACATAATGATTCTGTCGCCCTCCATCCCGAACTCTACGAACTGGACGTTGGTGTTCTTGTTGGACCTTCTGACGACTGCCCTCGCTTCGCGGCTCGTAAGGAGCTTGCGGCGAACGTAGTAGTCAGTACGGCACTCTCTTCTTCTGCGGAACGCAACTTTATATCTTGGTCCTGTAGCCATCAGTTCTCCTCCTCCTTGAGGCAACCTTCGGCGATCATGTGCTGTTTGAGGTTCCTACGAGATTTGTAAACTCCTCCCTTGGCCCTTCTATAGTACAGCCTGTATACGGAGGGAGTGATCTTGCCATCGGCCCTTAGGGTCTTAAGCTCGTCACGGATTGGCCTGATCGTGGCCATCCACCTGCTCTTGTCGGAAACGCGTGCGTTGGCTGTTCCCTTCCTTGAACCGGGTCCCTTCCTCTTTCCACTTGCCTTCTGACCTGCGGCGTATCTTATCCTTCCTTTGGAAGTGCCATTCTTTGCCTTTGCCTTGATAAGGCCGGAATCAATGGCCGTGCGAATATCGCCGCGGGTGATACAGTCTTCGACATCCTCGATCTTATCGGGGTTGATCCAGACTCTATTCTCACCACAGTTCAGAATGTCAGCTGCCATTCTTCTCTGGTTTCTAAGATCGGACATGTTCACACCATCCTGTTGAGAACCCTTATACCGAGCTCTGCAGCCCTGTCCTCTATGACGATTCTTTTCTTGGTCCCTACTGTTCCGCCTATGCGGACAGCCTGAACCTTAGGATTGATGTTCTCGAGACCGTCTACATTGTAGATCAGAACCTCTTCGAACCCTGAGGGGTGAAGTTCCCTTGTAGAGACTGGCCCACGGTAACCGATATCGACCATCGGGGGACGCCTCTTGAGCTGTCTCTTCATCTTGGAGTGAATACCTTTCGGCTTTCTCCATTTCTCTCCGAGTTTGGAGTATCTGAACCACTCCTGTCTCTTGAAAGCAGGCCTACGTCCAGAGATTAACGCTCTTTTAGCCAATGCATCGGCCATCTCTTCGCTGATCTCGGGCTTAGCCTTTACGACATATCCTTCGTTCTCAACGACCTCGACGACTTCTACAGTCTTCTCCTTGGACTCTGACCTCTTGGTCTCCTTCTTTACCTCTGTGGGTACTATTTCCCCGCTGAGGGTCTTTTTCCAGTTCTCCACGGTCTTTGGACCGACACCGGAAAGCGCCTTGATTATCTCCTTGACCTTTGCATCGTCCGACAAGGCTGCCTTGAGCTCATCGACGCTTGTGATGCCGATGCTCTTCAGCTCGGCCACGTTGGCTTCTTTGAGGCCTGTAAGGTCCGTGAGTGTTTTTACGGTCATTCTTTCACCTTGTGGGATTTGTGGACGATATATATTCCGTCCTGGAACGTTCTCTTGTCGAAACCGGGCCTGGAGGTTGCTTTCTCTAGGTTGGCTGCGGTCTGACCACAGGCCTCGATGCTTATTCCCTCTATGGTAACATCAGCACCGCTGACCTTTACCTTACAGTTATCAACTATCTTGGCGTAACGCGGAGCGTGTCCTCCCATGTAGTTGTTGATCTCGACCTGATTTCCTTTTACAGTCACTTTCATCGGGAAGTGGGAGAATACGACCTTAAGACCGTATGTGAATCCTATTGTGACACCTTTCATCATGTTATTGATGTGTGCCACAAAGGTTCCGACCATGGCCTTTTCCTTGATCCTGGGGTACTCGCAGCTAACGCTGATTTGTCCCTCTCCAACTTTCACGATGACGCGAGGGTGCGCGAAGTTTCTGCTCAATTCTCCCTTAGGTCCCTTGACCTTTACTATGTCGCCGTCCCTAGAGACAGTGACACCGCCGGGGATGGCGATAGTGCTTTCGATTTTCCCTGCTATTGTCATTTTTATTCCTCAATAGATGTATGCTAACAACTTTCCGCCTATTCCGAGCTCTTTGGCACGTTCCTGGGTGATAACACCTGCGGTAGTGGTCATGACGAGAACTCCGAAGTCCTGTGCGGGGAGGAACCTCGCTTCGAACTTCTCGATTTCTACGATTTTGACCGAATACCTCGGCTTGATAACACCACAGTCGTTGATTGCTCCTTTGAGCATAACGCGGAATTTACCTGCTTTTCCGTCCTCAATGTACTCGAACTGATTGATGTATCCGTGGTCCTGCATTACTTTCAGCACGCGGCCGATAAGTTTTGAGGAGGGCTGGATAACACATTCGCTCTTTCCGTTGAGAGCTGCATTCTTCATGACGCACATTGCGTCGTTCAATGGATCGCACTGCATTTCTCACACCTCACGAATACTTCTTGAACCCGAGTTCCGGGGCCATATCTCTGAAGCACTGGCGGCAAAGATGCATTCCATATCTTCTGATGATTCCTCTTCTGCGTCCGCAGCGGGTACATCCAATAGATCTGCCAAACTGTTTCTTGGGCTTCACTCTACCACCTCTACTTCATAATTGTCTTTCATATACTGGATCGCCTCATCGCGATCCACACGGTGACCTTTGGAGGCCTTCCTTTTAAGGAGTGCCCTCGTCGAGATCCTACCGCCCTTTCTTCTGAGAACTACGCTTACATCCATTCCAAAGATACCGACATCAGGATCATATTTCATTCCTGCGAAATCAGTATAATCGGAGATACCGAAGGACATGTTTCCCTCTTTATCGAACGAATACTCGTAAACGCGCTGTTCTCTGATAGCAAGAGACTTTCTAAGAAAATCTTCTGCGGCCTCTCCCCTAAGGGTGACCTTACATCCAAGAGGCATTCCGATACGAATACCGAGATCCCTGTTTACATGCTTGGATATTGTCTGGACAGATGCCTGTCCTGTGACCATTTTCAAGACCTTCTGTGCTTTTGCAAGCCTCTCTCCTGCCTCTCCGACACCGATATTCACAGTGATCTTATCGATGTGGAGTTCCCTCATTGCATTCATGCAGAGGCCTCCGGCATTGTGATTTCAACCTTGCGCTCTCCAACTACGAATATATTGCAGTTGGTAGTTTCAGTTCCGTCATCGAAGACGACTATGTTCTCCCCGGATCCTTTGACCACGATGAGATCTTTGACCGTCTTGATCTTTCCAGACTGCGAACCTTTGACTATAAGGACCTTGGCTCCGGATTTAGCTGGATAGTGCTCGATGACCTTCTGGTCTGGAACTTCTATCTTAAGCGTATCTCCTACCTTGTAGTCGTTCTTGTCAAGAATGATGTTCCTTCCACCACTAAGGTTTATCTGGAACTTTCCATCCTTGACCGTCGTCTTGTCCTCTATCCTGCAGAGTTTGACCTTCGCCTCGTCTGCACTGATAGGTACAAGTATGAACTTTCCCTTTTCGCTCAAAAGCATGCGGAATGCCAGTCCCATCTTGGGGATGACGATCGTGTCCATGACTCCAACGGGGGCCTTAGGATTTTTCACGGCCTTTCCGTCAACGATAAGTTCACGGTTGCCTATGATCCTCTTTGCCTCCCTAGCGGTGTCACATACGCCGATCATATCCCTGAGGATTAGAACTGCGGGCATGCTGCTCTCCACAGAGTGTGCTCCGGGAGACTGCTTTGTTGCCCAGACCGAGACCTTCCTCTTGAGGGGCCATGTCCTGGGTGCTGCCAATCTCTTCATGTGATCGCTCATTGTTTAGCCTCCTTATTCTTGGAGAGCGCATCCATCCTCCACGGATCTTCCGTGTTCAACTTTGTGATCACGAGATTTGATGCGTGAATTGGACGGACAACGGCTGTCCCGTCCGCCTGATTGATGGTTACTCCATCGACTGAAACGCGCCCTGTTTTTGTGAATACCTCGAGAACCTTTCCCTCGGTACCACGGATGTCCGCATCACCGCGGAGTACTGCAACGGTATCTCCCTTGCAGACCCTTGCTGTGCGGCCCCCGTACTGCTCGCGGAGTTCAGCGGAGAGGTGTGCTGAAAGCATCTTCCTCTTCTTGTGGGCAGGTGCGTGTGCCTGAGCTTTTCTCTGTACCCTTGCTTTGCTGCTTGCCATATTCATTCCTCACACGATAGTGTTGGCCGTTGCTGCAATACGTGGCCACCTTTCGGCTGCCTCCCTTGCAACAGGCCCTTTTATGTCTGTTCCTTTTGTCTCGCCCGTATCGGTCGTAAGTACTGCGGCGTTATCCTCGAAGAATATCATTGTTCCGTCAGGACGTCTCATTGGGCGTCTCTGGCGTACTATGACCGCAAATACGATCTGCTTCCTCATCGCAGGAGTTCCCTTTTTCACAGATGCGATGACAACGTCACCGACACCAGCTGCGGGGATCCTCCTTGCCACTCCGTGGTAGCCAGGAACGGTAATGATCTCGATGACCTTAGCTCCAGAGTTATCTATAACCGTGAGCTGTGATCCGTTGATGAGTCCTCTTGTCTGATTTCCAGCAATTCCCTTCATCTCTTCATCACTCCTTTTTCTCAACTACTACGAACGACACGGTCTTCGAAATTGGTCTACATTCCATGATCCTTACACGGTCCCCTACCTTGAGTCCAAGGCAAGGAGATGCATGGCATGCATATCTTGCAGATCTTTTCTCGTATCTCTCGTATTTTTTCTCGAATCTAAGGTAATTGCGCTCAACGATGACTGTTTTACTCATCTTGACGGTCGCAACTACACCCTCAATGACCTGTCCCCTGACCGGTAAACTGCCATGGAAGGGGCAGTTCGGGTCGTTACACTCAGATGTGGGGGGAACAACGTCAATTCCAATGTTTCTTGTTTTTGCTGTCATTTTTTCACCTAACCTTTTTTATTCTATCTTCTGGTCGGTGTTGTATTTCTATACCTTTGATGTCTATCTGTATGTCTTGGTATGTGAATCTGAACTCATTGCCTGGCTTTGGTACCATTCTATCAGTTCCGGCCGATTCAATGGTGAACGTGTTTTTTGTCTCGTCGACCACAACCCCGGATAATCCCGAGAATGGTGCTGACAGCACTACCACGTCCAGACCTATGAGTTCAGACCTCATGAATTCGCTTCTGTTCATTTTACCTAACTTCAGTACGGAAGCCCATTTCTTCCAAGACTACTTTCACTTTTTTCTTGTGATCGCCCTGGAGTTCTATACGGCCATCCTTGCATGTTCCGCCGGCAGCACATCTATTTTTAAGCTGCTTGGTCAGATCGTTTATGTTGATATCATTCTCATCGATTCCATCAATCACAGTAACCATCTTACCATATCTGCGGCTATCAACTGAGATCCTAACGCACTGCTGTTCACGTGCGATTTCCTCGCACATGCAGAGTTCCTTAGGCAATCCACATACTGGACAGATAACCATCAGAATTCTTCCTCCTCCTTCTGGACGGTCAGAATGCGCGCAATGTTCAACCTGAGGGCACGGATTATTCCAGGACTGGAGGGGGCACCTCCCATAGCGGAAACTCCTCTCTCGTGCATGAGTTCATTGCGAAGCTCTTTGAGCTTCTGATTACGTTCCTCGACACTCATGTTTCTGATGTCCGCGGTCTTGAGAGAAGTCATTACTGAACCCCTCCTTTGACCGATGTGGGCGCAGAAACTATGCCTTCAGCTTTAACTGGTGTCGCGAACAGATCCGGAAGGAGTGCTGCGGCCTCAGTTTTTCCGACAACCGAAATCTCGGCAGGCAGTTTTGCGTCGGGTCTCATGATCTCCACAGTGACTCCGATGACTCCCATCTTGAGCTTCGCGACCGCGTATCCGTGATCGATGAAGTTTATCTTGGGCTCACCGCAGAACTTTATGTAACCCTCTTTGAATTTTTCCGTTCTGTGTCTCTGTCCGGTTAATTTACCTGCAATTATGATATGACATCCGCGTGCACCCGCATCCATGATCCTACGGACCGTGGAATGCCCTGCTCTACGGAAATGCCAGCCTCTCTCGAGAGAGAAGGCCAGTTTCTCTGCCATGATCTGTGCGTTAAGACTTGCATTCGCAACCTCTTGAACTTCGATCTGAGGATTCTCAAAACCGAATTTCTCTTCGATCGCCAATGTAAGGTTCTTGATCGTCTGACCGCGCCTTCCGATAACTAGTCCGGGTCTCTCTGTGGTGAGGATGACACGGGTTCCCATGGGCGTCCTCTGGACGTCCAGCCCGCCGAATCCTGCACGGCTAACCTCTTTCATGAGGTACTCTTTAAGGAGAACCCTGCGGACGTTCTCGGCAACAAATTTTCTCTCTGATGCCATTTCACTCAACCTCCTCGAGAATTACCTCAATGTTGGCGGTCTCTTGATTCCACTGTGTAGCCCTTCCCTGTGCCCTCGGCCTGTGGCCGGGGATGGTCTGGCCCCTTGCAATTGTAATCGTGGCGATCGCCATATTTGACGGACTAAGTCCTTTGTACTCTGCATTTGAAGCAGCGGACTGTATCACTGCAAGGATCGCCAAAGATGCCTTTACGGGGTATCTTCCGGGTCCGACTCCCTTCTTGTGAGATACACGTTTGTTGTATCTCTTCAGAGGGACAGCCTTCTCCATTGCGATTACTTCCTCGAGCTTTACCACTGCTGTGTCTACCTTCATTCCGCGGATCATACCGGCCACCTCGCGTGCGAACTTGGGGGAGACGGGCTGATCCTTAGCCCTTGCCTTAGCGGATGTGTCTGGGTCTGCAACTGTTGTGTAACCTTTGTTTGTCATACCTTAACACCTCACTTCAGCGGCATGAACTTCGAAGATCTTGTAGCACCGACTCCGGGTCCAGAGTGCTGTGGTGCTTTTCTTGTAGGAATGAACTCCCCAAGGAAACATCCAAGCATTTCGGGCTTGATCTCTACGTTCTTGAATTCGTGTCCGTTGTAAACACTAACGGTCTTTCCTACGAACTGCGGGATTATTGGGAGATCCCTGCGGTGTGTCCTGATGACATCTTCCGGTTCCGCTGCTTTTAGCTTATCAAAAAGCAACTGCTGTTCGTAGTTCAGTCCGCGGAGGTATGTCCTCCTTGACCTGGAAGGAAGGAGACCTAGAATCTCGTCGAAAGACATGGCGAGCAACTCGTCCATGGTGAATCCACGGTACATGAACTCCTTCTTCCTCTTTGACTGGATCGCGGATGCCTTCTTTCTCGATTTCCTTCTGGAGGCTTTTGCCGATCCTGCGATAATTTTCTTTGCCATTGGAATCACTTCCTCTTCTTAGGAGGCAGGAATCCTGCCTTCTGACCAGTAGATGCGGTCCTCTTCTGACAGTTCGGTCCTCCGACATGGGGGTGGCTTCCTCCTCCGTGGGGGTGATCGACTGCATTCATTGCAACTCCGCTGACAACTTTGTTGGCAACGGATCTCGACCTAAGCGTAAGGTAATTCTTACCTGCTTTAGCGAGTGGCTTGTCCCCTCTTCCTCCACCTGCAACTACACCGATAACGGCGCGGCAGTTAGGGTTGAACTCCTTCATCTGTCCGGAAGGCATGAGAATCATAATGCTCTCTCCCCTGCTGACAATTGTTGCGGACGAGCCTGCTGTCTTTGCATACTTTCCTCCGTCTCCGGGTGTTCCCTCGATGTTGTGTACATAACTTCCCTCAGGAATCTTGCTCAACGTCGTGATGTTTCCGGCTACGATCTTGTCTGTTCCTACTGCTATCTGCTGTCCGACCTTGGTCCCTTCAACAGCGATCTGGTAGTCTGTCTTGCCTTGGAAGACAATGACTGCCAGCGGGCTGGTCCTTCCGGGTGCCTGTATCAGATCTTTGATTGTTCCGACCCCATTTTCCATGTGAGGAAGCCTGACATCGTCTACATGCCTGTGGCTTGGGGAACGGTAGTGGGAGCCTCCGCGGCCCCTTCTCTGTGTTCTCAATCTCTTTCCCATATATTCACCTCAGAATACTCCAACCCTCATTCCAACATCTTCAGCGGAGTAACCCTCTGCGAGTTTAATGATGGCATGTTTACCGTCTTTCTGAATTCTTGTCCAAACACACTCGACTTTGACCTCGAAGCGCTCTTCGAAGGCAACTTTCACATCCTTCTTGGATGCTTGCCTGTGAACTATGAACTCGATCTTATTTCCATCCCTGAATTTCTGTGCAGGTGTCCCGGCCATGAAATTCAAGGATTTCTCTGTGACATAAGGCCTTATGAGAATATCGCTCTGCTTCATTCCGTCCACTCTCCTATCTGTGCGATAGCTGATTTAGTATAGACTACGAGTCTTCCTGCATCTCCTCCAGGAGCGAGTATGCCCGCGTTTAGTGTGCCGACCGTTTCGATCTGTACGCCGGGAAGGTTAGATGCACTCTTGAATATGGGCAGTTCCCTGTCGCATACTACAATAAGAATAGATACAGGTGTCCTGTACTTTCTGTTCCTCATCTTTCCCCTTCCTGCACGGATCTTGGTTCCGTCCTTTGCACGCTCAACATCGTATCCTATGCCGATGAGATCTAGGATCTCTCCGACCGCTTTGGTGCTTGTGATATTCTGGAACTCGTCGTCAATAACAACTGGGAACGAAAGAGAATCATCGAACTGATGCCCACGTGCTTTTACACAGTCTGCACGGCCGGTTGCTGCAAGAGCAGACATACGGGCCATTCTCAATTCTTTTCTGTTGACTTTCTGTGCCCATATCCTCTCAGGTAGCGGGGGGTGTGCCCTTCTTCCAGAAACGTTGTTAGGCGACTCTGTCGCTCTCTTTCCATCCTTAACTCTCTGTACACGTGAAACTCCACGTCCCTTTCCCCATGTGCTAACAGAATGTCTCATTCCTGCATTGGGTGATGGTCCGTAGGGCTGCCTTTTGTTGGCTGCCGCCGCGAGAATGGCCTTCTTTATGACGTCGGGCCTGTATTCTGTTGCAAATGCGGCGGGGACATCGATGGTTCCGGAGATCTCTCCCTTGACTGAATAAACGTTTGTCGTTGTCATCTAAATCATGCCCCCTGCTTGGACTCTGTGGACACATAAGTGATCTCAGGTGCCGCTGTGTTTGCCTTCTTGGGTGCTCTTGTTGCATCTCTAAGCCTTATGAGCCTCTTGGTAGGTCCTGGTACGGATCCGTGAATGAGAACATAGGTGTTCCTTATTTCTCCGTAGTTGATGAAACCTCCCTTGGGGTTAATATCTGCCCCGTCGGCTCCCATCTTAACGATCTTCTTGTTACACTCTGTTCTCTGGTGGTATCCCATCTGTCCTGCCTGTGGAACTGTTCCTCTTACGTATCCGGGTCTCTTAGGACCGAGGTTACCGATTCCACGGCGGTGCTTGCTGTTCCTGTGGGACAGAAGTTTTACTCCCCAACGTTTCGTTACACCCTGGAATCCTTTTCCCTTGGTGATTGCGATAACATCGATAAGTGCTCCTTCGAGTGCAAAGTCTGTGATCTTAACCTCTTTTCCGAGGATTCCTTTAGCGTATGCGATCCTTTGTGGAATCGTTCCGCCACCAATCCTAAGCTCCATGATCTCGGGAACCTTCTTGGGGACTCCCGTTACGAGCTTTGGCTGGGTGTATGCGATCACACGCACATCTTCCACGTCAAGGCCAGAATACCTCTCAAAGGAAGCCTCGTTGTGATTCTTTGGAACATTGAGCTTCTTGGAAAGGAGTATATCGACATCCTGTGCCCATACTTCTCCTGCCGTTTTAAGGCCCAAAATTGTGTTCTCATAGAATCTCACTGCAGCTATCCTCATCGGGGGGACCTCGATAACCGTGACCGGTGTCTGGAGTTCCATACCGGATGTGGTGCTCTTTACCCTCTTATCCACGACGAACGCGTGTGTCATTCCTGCTTTATATCCTGCGAAACCCTGTATTTTAGGTGCTCCGCTGATCTCTGGCCACGAATCAAACCTAGGTGTCTGAGACTTTGCTCTCTTCCTGGGACCGTATGCTTGGGATCCTCTCTTTGGACGTCTTCTTTGTGACATATTTCACACATGCCTGCGAGGGTATCTTCGCTAACCTCGCTTTGTATTCGACGAACCGTCTTATGCTCCGACCGTGACGCCTTATTCATCTCGAAAAATTTCGATATGAGTGAACATGGGTTGCAATTGCATTGCCCGTTGCGTCTGGTCAGAGATTAGTCTGTCCAATCTAGGGCATGGTAAGGTCGTCTTGTATATAAAGGCTGCCCTTCTCTATTATAAATAAAGAGAGGGCTTGGAAAAAATCAGATTTCGCCTTTCTTTGCTTTCTGCTGGGCACGCTTCATACGTGCCTTTGCATCGAATCCTGTCGCCTTCTCCGCGAAGACGTTCAGTGTCCTTTTGCTATCGAGTATCGCTGCGTCGGTAAAAGTGGATTTCTTGTCGTTCTCGACCGTGATTTCCATACAGTCCTTGGACTTGATCTTCACATTTATGCGAGCCATGACCCCATAGGAAGATACCAGTGCATCGCCTTCCTGCTTTGCATTACCGAATATCTCTTCCATGAGACCTTTCAATTTCTCCCCATCTATGTTCTTGTACCAACCTTTCTTGATGTCGTAGTCCAATTAGCTCACTCCTTGATTGTCAAATCGCCGTCGAACCCACGTTCGAGGTCGGCTGCTGTGCCCAGTAATCTCTCGGCATCCATATAGTTTTTCCATTTCTCGACGCATGGACATGTAACATCCAAATCTCTGATATTCTGAGAAAATGAGAACTTCTCGATGGCATCTAGCACATTCCTGTCGCACTCTCCACAGTTGTGAACTCCCCTCTGAGACCCCCCTCCCGAAGGTGATGACATAAGACGAGCATTAACAGTGCCAGACAACGTTCTGAATACTTCTACTAGAGACCATATCCAAGGGGACCTGAACTCCCCTCTTCTCCACAATCTTTCAACGTATGTTCCACGCTGAACATTCAAAGGATTTATCGATATCTCATCAGAAAAAGGATCTGCAAACCTTGCAGACCTTACCACATCATCAATGGCCATTCTCTCGGTCATGAATGGAGGCTTCAATAGAAGGTACGTTCTAACAGTAAGGCCTGCATCCTTAATGGCCATTCCTGCTCTTCTGCTGTCCTCCTGTGTAAAACCCTTGTTTATTGAGATCCTCAACACATCTGGATCTGCACTTTCCATCCCCAAAGCAATGGTCATTGTTTTTGGCAAAACGGATAATGTTCCAGGAGTAATAAATTCCGGACGGCTTTCCACCAAGATGCGCTCACACCCGGAAAATTCATTTAAAATCCTATCTCTTACAGACCCAGGTATCTCTTTTTCATCAAGAAAACTACCAGATGTATAAATTTTTACAAACGGTTCTCCTTTGTATTTAGAAACGGCTTGATCTATCTGTTTGTTTAGATCCTCAACTGTCACTTCCCGGACAGATGCTTGCCTGTATCCGCACATCGTGCAACCGCCGGTCTTTGCCCAACAGCATCCGCTTGTACGCATGATCATTACCATCGCATCAACGACTTTTCCGTTAGAAAGATCCTTCTCTTTCCAAAGTGTCTCTAATTCTGACGGCAATCTTTTCTCCTTCATCTTGGTGACTCCGTCGTTCCACACGTATTTCTTGTAATTAATCCTTCGCGGTTCGCGCCCGCGCTCATAAGAAACATTAATAACTGATGGTTTAATGGAGAACCAAGGTAAGCCACATGGCTAAAGAAATCATTATAATCGGTTCGGGAGCCGCTGGAATGACCGCTGCTTCCTCTGCCAGGGCAACAGATGCTTCAGCAAAGATTACAGTTTTTACAGAAGATGAGGATATCGCATATTCTCCCTGCATAATTCCTTGGGTCCTTGAAGGAAAATCAACATGGAAAAACGTCATTATGCACACACCAGAATTCTACAAGAAAGAAAAGAACATTGAGGTCTTTACAAAAACAAAAGTAGAATCTGTAGATGGCGATAATAAAACCCTCGTAGCAGCTGGAAAGACATACAAATACGATTCGCTTGTCATAGCCACTGGCGGTAAGGTATTCATTCCCCCTATACCTGGAGTGGACCTTGAAGGGGTCTTCATGGTAAGGACCATACAGGATGGGAAAAAGATCGAGGCCGCACTTAAGAACTCGAAAAAAGTTGTTATCGGCGGTGCAGGTGTCATCGGACTTGAGATCGCCCTTTCGTTGGTCAATATTGGAAAAGAAGTTACCGTCATCGAAATGATGGACCAAGTAATACCTAGAATTGCCGATAAGGACATGGCTGACCCTATACAGGCCTACCTTGAAAGCAAAGGCGTTAAATTCATAATGAAAGCACCCATACAGGCCGTTAATGGAACCATTAAGGTCTCAAGCATTACTGCCGCAGACAAGACCTATCCTTGCGACATGATCATATTTGCGACAGGCGTGCGCGCAAACGTCGATATCGCTAAACAACTCGGATTTGATCTTGGACAGCTCGGTGCCGTTGTTGTTGCACCCACATTGCAGCCTTACAGAAAAGGACGCCTTGTTCCTGATATATATGTTGCAGGGGATGTAATCCAATGTGAGTCTGCAATAATGCCTGGCCCTACAATGAGCCAGTTGGGATCGTCCGCTGTCAAAGAAGGAAGGGTGGCAGGTATCAATGCTGCAGGAAATAAAGCCCTTTTCGGCCCGGTAGCAAGCCCATGGGTCAGTGTCATAGGCGATAAACAGATAGCTGGAACAGGACTTTCTCTCGGACTTGCATCATGGTACGGCATTAGTGTAGTTGCAGGAAAAGCAACGGGAACAACCCGTGCAAGATACTACCCTGACGGAAAGGAACTGATTGTAAAGCTCCTTGCTGACAAGACCTCGCACAGGATCATAGGAGCGCAGATAATAGCAGGTGAAGAAGCCACCGGTCGTATCGACTGGCTCACATCTGTTGCGATCGAGGGCGTAACCGCAGAAGATTTCCTTGTCCGTGCTGAAAATGCATACTGCCCACCAACATCGATGGTTCAAGATGTTGTTCTGAAAGCCGCAGAGGACCTTTGCCACAAATTTAACCAGTGAGATACAATGGATTTCAAGGAATATAAAAAACTCTATGACGGTCTCGTCATTACCGATGACATAGATAGGTTCATTGCCGAAGGCTATGACTCCAGACTTCTGGAGACGTTATATACCCAGAAGGTCAGTAGAAACGTTAAGAAACGTTTCCACATGGTAAAAAACAATTCCAAGAACATGTTAAGGGACTGGAAAAAAGGACACAGTTTCCTGGAGATAGCGAACACCTACAAATTCCCTCCAATACTCATAATGATGATGATATTCCAAGAAGATGGCGTATCAAAGAAAAAGTTTTGGGAGATCATCAGAGACCCAGATATTCTGGAATGCCCGGAAGCCGCAGAAGAAGTACGTGAGGCTGTGAAGAACGATCTTGTGTATTCTCCGGATGCTAACGAGAAACAAAAGGAAAGAGGTCAATGGGGGGAGTGTTTACTTCAAGGGTGGCTAAACGACCAAGGTATAGAATATCTAACAGAAAATGACATACGCGATGTTGAAGGAAGCACAAAAACACCCGACTGCCTCCTCAAAGAACCGATGATGTATGAGGGCCATAAGATCTTCTGGGTCGAAAGCAAGGCTTCGTTCGGAGATAATGTAGAATTCAGGTTCAATTCCAGAAAACAACTTCTCCCATACACGCAGCTATTCGGGCCGGGAGTGGTCGTCTATTGGACTGGATGTCTCAACGATATGGAATGCCCATCCGACATTTATATCGAAGATATGGAAATACTAAAGAAGAAGTTGAAAAGGATCGAATGTGAGTGATACTCACTGTTCGATCCTTTCTTCCCTTAACTCTCCCATAAAGGCGGTCCTCTCTGCATATGCATTGTGCTTATGAATGGATTCCTCTGACTCACTCTTCACAAATACCTCTACATTGTCTGGAAGCTGTGGGTATTCGGATACCATATTTTTCAAGGTCATCCTTACAACATCTTCAACGAACCTTGGATTGCTGTGAGCATTGATAACAACCTGTCCCTCGTCATCTCTCTTCAACAGCTCATATGTTGGAGATGAGAATGATTTATGAACTAGATTTATCAGATCGTCGGCCTCTACATTCACTTCCCTGTCCATTGTCAACAAAAGTGTACATATATTTCTCTGGTTGTGAGACATCACAGGATGCTCCGTACTGCAATTCAACATTTCGGTAACAGTCTGTTGAGCACAAGGACACGCAGTCATACCTATTACTTCTACACCGATCGTCTTTCTTACATATTTTTCACGTGTTTCATGCGCCTTCGCAATGAGTTTGTAAATCTCGTAAGTCTCTTTTCCGAACGGGGTCTTGCTTTCACAAAAATACTCTGCAACGATATCAACATAGGCGTTCTGTGCATACTCATGATGAACAAGAAGCTTATCGCACATGTCTGCCGCCATATTCTCAAGCCCAGTAACAGGCTTATCAATGCTATTTATGGCAACCTCTTTCAAAACCTCCACGTTTCTTGAAAGATGCGAACCTTTCTGCTCTGCGGGAAGGTCCACAAAAACATCAATAGAACAATTTAGTGCCCCATTTAACTTATTGTTTTTTCCTTCCCTTTTTACAAGTACTGGTTTCCTTACACCAGTAACTCCGACCTTAGTGAGTTTGAAACCGGTATCGCCTTTACCGTATTGAATATCGCATTTCAGAGCCATGTTGTATCCAGAACCGCTTTATCAACTTAAAATATATAAATCTACCATTAAATTGGTCACAATAAAATTATATCGCCCGTAGTGTTGACAAATCTTATGTTCTGTGGTGTGGACGAAGCAGGCAGGGGATCTGTAATGGGGCCTCTCGTCGTCGGTTCGGTTTATGTTGATAATGACAGTGCTTTGAAAAACATAGGTGTTAAAGATTCAAAAAAACTAACCGAAAAAACAAGAGAGAGGATGTATGATGAGATATTGACCTCGAGTAAATTATGTTGTACTGTTATCGCATCCGCTGAGGACATTGATGAAAGAAGAAAAAAACTTTCACTGAATGTTATAGAGCTGGAAATGTTTCAAGAGGCCACCTCAAAGATCAAAGTTGATACTGTATATGCTGATTGCCCAGACCCCAGTGAGATGATGTTCTCCAGTTCACTGTCAGTAAGATTAAACAATACGGATGTTATAGGGAGACATAAAGCCGACGACACATACCCTGTTGTATCTGCAGCATCCATAATAGCCAAAGTGACCAGGGACCGAATGATTGCCGATATCGAAAAAGAATTCGGAGTGAGAATCGGTAGCGGATACCCCAGTGATGATCTGACCATGAACTTCATAAAAGGATGGATCAAAGACAACGGTTGTCCACCGAAACACACACGTTGCTCGTGGGAACCTGTTAAACATCTTATGTCCGCCTCCCGTAACACTAAATTAACAGACTGGTGATCAAATGACAATGCACGACCAAATTCAGACCCTTATCGATAAATTTCACAAAAAAATGGAAAAAAACGAAGACGCCCGAAAAGAGATCGAGCCGATCACAAAAACCTTCAACATAGATCTTGGTGAAGAAAAATACTCCATGATTTTAAAGAATGCACAGATTACAGACTTTGAAGATCACATTCTCCCGAATGCTGATGTAACATTGATCACAACTCCTGATAATCTACAAGCCCTCATTGATGGTACGCTCAGACCGATGAAAGCATACGTCACAAAAAAGGTCACAATAAAAGGAAAAGTGCAAGATCTAATGTTTTTGAAGAAATTCTTTTAAACCATCTTTATTGTGCAAAGTATTTATACCGAGTGTTGCTAGCCTGTGATATAGCGAGGTAGGGTAGCCAGGATATCCCGTCGGGCTCATAACCCGGAGACCGATCGTTCAAATCGATCCCTCGCTACCATTTCCTTTTGAATATTACATTTGATCTTAAATCTGATTTTTTTTAAAAAAAATAATTTGTAAATAGTTTATGGATCGTTATTACTATACTCACTCGGACCTTATCCTTATGAACTTCTCGATCGGCAGGACGATTATCCTTCCATCTCCAGGCTTTCCAGTCTCTGCAGCCTTTATGATCGCATCTATTACTGGTTGCTCGAGAGAATCATCCTCAATGATCACTTCAACCTTGGTCTTATCGAGTTCATCAACGACGAACTCTCCTACCCTGCTTGTGAACTTAAGTCCTGCTTGTGATCCGCGTCCGAGAACATGTGTTATCGTTATACCGTTAACACCTATTCCCTTTAGCGCATCCTTTACCGGCTGACACATTTCTGGACGAATGATTGCTACTATCATCTTCATATCATTCACCTCACATCAGATAGGCCGGCTCCCCGTGCTCTGTAAGATCTTGTCCAACCATTTCTTCCTCTTCCGTCACACGGACTCTCATGAACTTCGAGATCAACCATATGATAGCATAAGACATTGCGAAACAGAACACTATCGTAACTGCTACTGCGATCAACTGTCCAACAATGAGATCTGTTCCTCCATAGAAGAGACCTGCATACTTATCAGTAACAATAGCGGGATTTGCAAAGAGACCTGTTGCGATCGCTCCCCAGATACCACCTACACCGTGAACTGCGAAAACATCGAGTGCATCATCGATCTTGGTCTTATTCCTGAAGAAGCTGACCGCGAAGTAACAAAGACCTCCTGCCACGAGACCGATGACCAGAGAAGCCCAGATATCCACATATCCTGCTGCAGGAGTGATTGCAACCAATCCGGCTATCGCTCCAGCGATCAATCCTAGGACACCGACACGTCCAACCTGAATATACTGTATGACGGCCCATGCCATCATGGCACATGCAGCTGCGATCTGTGAAACAACTACCGCGTGAACCGCTGTACCATTGGCTGCAAGTGCAGAACCTCCATTGAATCCGAACCATCCGAACCAAAGGAACACACATCCCAAGAATGCAAATGGAATGTTGTGAGCACGTGCAGAACGTGTTCTCATACTTCTGCTTCCTACAAATGCCACAATTGCAAGACCTGTTACTCCTGCACATATATGAACGACGGTTCCTCCTGCGAAATCAAGAACAGTTAGATATTGGGCAAAAAGACCGCCTCCCCATACCCAGTGAGCCATAGGCGCATAGACCAAAATGGACCAAAGAGCAAGGAACCACACCATTGTTGTGTATCTTACACGCTCTGCACAAGCTCCGAGGACGATTGCTGCAGTAACGATGGCGAACATCATCTGATAAAATGCGAACTCCAGTGTGTTAGAAGTGATCCCATTTTCAGCAGATTCAGAAAGATTATTCATTAGCATATACTGAAGATTTCCGATGATCGTCCCATCTCCACTGAACGCAAGGGAATAACCTATGATGACCCATGTAAGGGTCATAACACCGATTGCTATCAGAGTTTGTGTGATCATGGATGACATGCTCTGCTTTCTGAGCATACCTCCATAGAACAATGCTATTCCCGGAGCCATGATGAACACCAGTGCGGAACTCACCAAGATCCAGGAGATGCTACCAGAATCTTCTGTACCTTCAACTGTCGCGGCGGTTGCGCCGGGAATCGATAACATCAGGACCGCGATTGCAGATACAACAATCGCCAATGCGGCCATTATCTTGATACTTGTCTTCATGTAATTTCCTCAATTGTACCATTATAAACGGGTTGATTAGACATTTGTCTAATAATATATGAATATTACCTCTCATATGATTACAGTACACAGTATAAATGTACAAATATTAGCATATATACCCAAAAGATTGCCTAAAAAATTAAGAAAATATTAAGCTCTTAAGCTCAACCTTCATAGGCTTTGACGTCAAATAACCCCAATAACATCTCTGTCTTGAACAAAGAAATTATGCCCTCAACCTTTTCCTCGATACCGTCCATAGGAACATCAAAAAGCACACAGAATGTCTTTAAGCAATTTGTTATTCCCTCTGTACAATCTTGAGGGCCCTCGGAATAATATTGAAATACATATCTGCCAAGGACAGCACCGTTGATCATGAGCTTATTTTTCATCTCCTCGGTAGCAACATCCTTATCGAATTCCTTTATGTAATTCAATTCCCACTCAACGGTCTTATCCACCATCGCGTTGAAAACTGGCCAAGTATGGTGCGCAACTGTGAGAAGCTCGGCATATCTGCGATTTACACTTGAAGCATAAATTTCAACACACATCGGGAAAGATATCGCCACTAGAGGGTCCACATCATCTTTTAAAAATGATTTGACCTCTTTTATCACAACATCATAACCATCTAGAATTATGTCCTGCAGGATATCCTCTTTACCATCGAAGGTATTGTAAAGGCTGCCAGCACCAAATCCGGTCTCTTCAGAGATCATACGCATTGTAGTGCTATCATAACCTTTTTCCATAAAAAGTATGAATGCTGCTCTATCTACCTGCTTTCTAAGCTGATAGGAAGGACAGTTCTTAGCCCTGGCCCTAACTGTCTTTTTGTGTTCATTGGAAGGCTTCGCAGCTTTCTGCCTCATAAAAGAACGATTGCTCTTATATGATTTAAATATATAGAATACGGAACACTATGATACATCTGTCCGCGGGACGGACACGATGCCGTCCCGCGATGAATAGTTTTTCAAAGAAGAGTCTTTGCTTCTTCCGGAGAGATCTCCAACGCTTTCAACATATATTCGAGTGCCTTCTTTGCATACGGTGCTCTTGCTTTTGGATCCTCCATGATCTCACCATATGTTGCCATCACATTGTTGAAATATTCAATGGCAAATTCTGAATACAAAGAAGATTCCATGGATTCGTCGATCTGGGCCGCTTCTTTGTACGCTTTCTCTGCTTCGTCATACTTATTTATTGAAATGCAGAATAGACCATAAGATTGGTAATAATCTACCCTATCCCCATCTAATTCAATTGCTTTTTTGTATGCTTCCATTATCTCTTCAGGTGAGACTTTGGCACCAAACATACCCGATGCATAGTTTCCGCACTCGGCTTTGTAATACCAACACTCTGCGTTATTTGGATACTCTTCTACGAGTTTCTTGAACGCTGTGTATGCTTTTTTGAAATCTCCCTCGTCCATTGCCTTCATTCCTGCGGCAAGCTTCTTCTCAGGATTATCGGCTGCTGCCATTGTCATCATTTCTGTGATGTTTCCTCATATTTTAATTCCTTCTACGTGACTTTATATACAATCTTAATCAGACATTGACAATCCTTATCTAACTACAACACAATCATTGACGCATGATAGCGGATATCTGGTCAAAATTAAGTTCCGAACCCGATTTCAATGAGTTCAAAATTAAGGTGATCGCAGCGCCTAGCCCCGATATTCATACCATTTCCACCTGCAGAAAACTCTGCAGACAGAATAGATGCGGTTCTTTCAATAGAAATTGGGGATGCCCTCCCGGAGCCGGGACAGATGAGGACTGTCTCTGGTTGATCCACGAGTACCACAAAGCTGTTGTCATATCCCGCAAATTCGACGATGCAAACATGAAAGATCTTGATTTCATCGACAAAAGTGCGCACAGACATCAGGACATGATACGAAAAATGTCCACTGCCATGAAAAAAGCAGGATACAAAGATGTACTCCCATTATCGGATGGCGGATGCAAATATTGCGGCGAATGCTCATATCCTGATGAGCCTTGCAGGTTTCCTGATCAAATGATACCCTCTGTAAGCGGGTTCGGAATAATAATGGAAGAATATCTTGGATCACAAGGAATTGATTTCAAATTCGAAGATGACGCATTCACACTTTACGGGCTCATATTGTTCTAATCTCCGTTGTGGACACATTTATAACCAAGTCCTCCAATGCGTTCAGTAGGTCTGATCATGGATAGAGAGATCATCGAAAGAGTAGCGCGCGCAGCACATATAGCACTCACCGAAGAAGAACTCGCCAAGTACAGCCAGGACCTAACAGACATTCTGGATTATTTCAAAGTACTTGACGAAGCGCCCGATTTTAAAGGCTCCGGGGTGAATCCGGTAGAGATCGCTGACATCCTCAGAGAAGATGAACCTAGAATGGACATTGCCCCTGATGACCTCCTAAGAGACATGAACACCTATGACAATTACGTTAGGGGGCCCAGATTATCATGAACATGCAATCAGTACTATCATCGTTGGAAAAGACCAACCTAAGATACTCAATGTTCAACGATTTCCTGAAAAACGGAGAACAAGGAAACTCTAAATTCCTATTCTCCGCGAAGGATAACCTAACATCTAAGGATTTTGAAACTTGCAGTGGATCCAGGATCCTTGAAGGATATCATCCGGTTTTCGATGCCACGGCTATAGCTAAGATGCGTGAAGCCGGAGGCAAACTGATCGGTAAAACCAACATGGATGAATTTGGATTTGGAACGTTCTCAACAAATTCTGGATTTGGAATACCTCGAAACCCATTCGACCTCGAAAGATCATGCGGAGGTTCATCGGGTGGATCGGCATGTGCCGCAGCTGTCCTTGAAGACCATGTGTCCCTCGGAGTCTCGACGGGAGGATCGATCTGCTGTCCAGCAAGTTTCTGCGGCGTATATGGTATCGCACCCACTTACGGACGCGTATCCAGATACGGACTTATCGATTATGGTAACTCACTAGATAAGGTCGGATTGCTTTCCGCAAAAGCCTCTGACCTTTCAAAATATCTTCCAATAATATCCGGAATTGATGAAAAGGACCCGACATCATGCGTACAACCCAAACTAGACCTAAAAAAAGAAAAGATCCGCAACATCGCCATACCCAAGGAAGCGATCGATGGTCTCAGCAAAGATGTCATGACCGCATTCCAATCATCCATCGATACGCTTAAGGGAATGGACATTGATGTGAAATTCATTGAGATGCCAGCTTTGAAATATGCAATGCCTGCGTATTATGTCCTTGCCACCTCAGAAGCATCAACCAACCTTGCCAGATACGTGGGCATGAGATACGGACATCAAGACGGGGACCTCTCGCTGAAATTCGACGATTATTTTACATATTTCCGTTCCAAATATTTCGGAGACGAAGCAAAAAGAAGAATCCTCCTCGGAACATATACCAGAATGGCAGGATTCAGGGACAGATATTACGCAAAGGCCCTTAATGTAAGAATGTACGTTATCAACCAATACAAACAGATATTCAATGAATATGATGCTGTTTTAACACCGACCATGCCTTTTGTGTCTCCGAAATTCGAAGATATATCAAAGATGACACCGGTAGAAGCATACAAAGCAGATTACCTGACCGTTCCCGCGAACCTTGCTGGAACGCCTCATCTGTCTGTGCCTTGCGGATATGACGGCAACGGAATGCCGATAGGGATGCAATTCGTGACAGACCATTGGAAGGAAGACCTGCTTCTGACAATGGCTAACGAATGGGACCACACATTCGATATGAAAAGAGCAGAGGTGTCACTATGAAGATAGGATTGGAGATACATGTACAACTTCCGACCAGATCCAAGATGTTCTGTTCCTGCCCTACCACAGATGCTGATGCACCGAACACACATGTATGCCCAACATGTCTTGGTATGCCAGGTTCTAAACCTGTTCTTAACAAAAAAGTACTGGAATACGGAATAAAACTAGCTAAGATGTTAGGATGTACCATTGCAGACACAACATGGTTCTCGAGAAAGACATACTTCTATCCAGACATGAGCAAGAGCGTCCAAATAACACAATATGACAACCCCATCGGATATGGTGGGATGTATTATCTGAACGGTAGAACCCCAATAAGAATAACAAGGATCCATCTGGAAGAGGACCCTGGCAAGACAAAAAGGGTTGGTGAGTTGTCATCCCTCATAGATTATAACAGATCGGGAATACCGCTGGCTGAAATTGTCACAGAGCCTGATCTGAAAACGCCCGCGGAAGCGAGGGAATTCCTTGGACAATTGATCCAAGATATAAGGCATATTATCGATCTTCCGGGAGATGGTGAAAGAAGCATTCGCTGTGACTGCAACATCTCCATGGGCATCGAAAGATGCGAAGTTAAGAACGTTACTGGATTGAAAAATGTGGAACGCGCACTCACATTCGAGATGGTCAGACAGACAAAGATCCTAAAGGCCGGTGGAAAGATCGACCGCGAAACCAGACGTTTTGACGAGGAACGTGGCGTTACAATTTCTGTCAGAAAGAAAGAGTTCGAGGCTGATTACGGATATATAGACGAACCCGACCTCGGAATATATCACGTAAAGGAATTGGCCAACTCTATAAAAATAAAGGAAAGTCCCCTCAACCGGTCCGTAAGACTGTCTAAAGAATATGGACTGGATGAAAAAACTGCAAAACAGCTTATCGCCACATCGATGGAATTGACTGATCTTTTCGAAGAAGTCGCCAAAGCAACAGATGTGCAAACGGCCAAGACATGGATAGCGGGCGTTGTAAGTGCAAACTGGAAAGCATTCGAATGCCGCTGTTCCGAACATTTAGAACAAGATTCGACCAGGAACGGAATACTGGAAATAATATGCAAATACAAAGCTGGGGAAATAACAGATACGGAATGTTCACTGGAAATAAAGGCGTACATGACAGGCAAAGACCCGGAATCAGTACAGACTGAATCTTCCGACCTTGATTCAATAATCGGAGAATTCCTTATTGCGAACCCAGAAATAATAGAGGACTATCGTAAAAACGACAAGGCCATCAACAAAGTCATCGGATATGTAATGAAACGGGCTGGCGGCACGTATTCATCAACGGATGTTGTTTGTGCCGCTAAAAAATTGCTTCAGGAAAAAATTTGACCTTAAAAATATTTAGAATGAGATTACCGGGCCGTTGATAACGACCCGGCATTTATCTCATTGATCCTCGTCAGGCTCCCCTTCGAATTTACCTATGTCCAGGTCTTCTGATGCCAAAGATATTATCTGAAGCTCTTCCAACTTGCTATCATCGATCTTCTCAGGAGAACCGTCGAACAAAGACACTGCTCTCTTGTTCTTTGGGAAAGCAATGACATCACGAATGGACTCTCTGCCTAGAAGTATCGCTGTAAATCTATCGACACCCATGGCGATACCGCCATGAGGAGGAGCGCCATACCCGAGTGCTTCTATGAACCATCCAAAGTCCCTTTCGATCTTCTCGTCCGACATGCCAGTCTTCTTTAGTACAGCTCTCTGAAGTTCGGGATTGTGTATCCTTAATGATCCGGAACCAAGCTCGTTGCCGTTAAGGCATATGTCGAAGCATGCTCCGCCAACATAATCGTCATCCAGATCATTCTCTGGAAGAACGAACGGATGATGGAACGCGTCATATTTCCCGGAGACGGGGTCCACCTCGAACATAGGACAATCCACCATCCAGAAGAATTGGAATACATTTTCCGGAACAAGTCTGAGATCTTCCGCGATCTTCCGTCTGAGAACTCCTCCGCCCTCGTATGTGGCCTTCCAAGGTCCTGCAACTAAGAATATGAGGTCGCCTTCTTTGACGTTCATTGCGTACTTAATGTGCTCTAAAATCTCAGGAGTGAAGTACTTGGTGATATTACTGGTAAGAACACCGTTCTCGCATCTCATCCATGTGAGACCTCCGAGTTTGGCCTTGTTCTTCGCGAAATGAATGTAACGGTCGACCTCGTTCCTTCCGACCTTTGAACTATCCTTGCCCAGATTTATACCAGCAACGATCCCGCCGCTCTTGAGTATCCTCTGGAATATCTCATAGGGAACATCCCTTACAATATCCGTAAGCTTAACGAATTCGAGACCATACCTCATATCTGGCTTATCCGATCCGAATCTCTCCATCGCATCCTTATAGGCTATCCTGGGGAATGGCGTCTTAAGAACCTCATTGTAAAGTCCTTTCCAGATGTATGATATCAAACCCTCGATCATATTCTGTATGTCTTTCATATCAACAAAGGACATTTCCATATCGATCTGGGTAAATTCAGGCTGACGGTCCTTACGCGAATCCTCATCACGGAAGCATCTTGCCACTTGATAATAACGATCCATGCTTCCAACCATGAGCATCTGCTTGAACAGCTGTGGCGACTGAGGAAGAGCATAGAACTTCCCAGGATGGATCCTGGAAGGAACGACGTAATCCCTGGCACCTTCTGGAGTTGATCTTCCCAGAATAGGCGTCTCAATTTCCAGGAATCCGTTTTGCTCCAGATACTGTCTCATTAAATGAACGAATTTGCTTCTGAACTCTATGGCCTGGATCATTTCTGTCCTTCTTAGGTCCAGATACCTGTATTTCATTCTGGTGTCTTCATTTGGAAGAACACCTTCCTTTTGATCCCCGATCTCGAAAGGCGGGGATGCCGATCTGTTAAGAAGTTCAGCCTTTATGATCAGGACCTCTACCTCTCCTGTGGGGTTCCTAGCATCGTTTGTTCCCTCTACTCTTTTTCTGACCGTACCGTTTATCGATACCACCGACTCACGAGTGAAAGTCTTCATAACCTCAGATATCGAATTGACATCCGCCCCATTAGGAAGGTCCTCAGGATCGAAAACAATCTGAGTTATTCCATATCTGTCGGCGAGATCGATGAAAGCCACTCCACCATGATCTCTCGAGAATCTTACCCATCCTTGCAGACAGACCTCTTTACCGGCGTCTGAGAGTCTGAGTTCCCCACACGTGTTTGTTCTTCTCATTGCGGTACCTCAAAGGTATATACTACTCACGCGAAGAACAGCGCAATATAAAACCGTTGTTCTATTATCTGCGCTTATCAGACGTCCATTATGTCAGGCACGTAATCATTGGGGTCCTTTACGATACTTAACACGACTGAAGTATTGGTCTTAAGAACTCCTTTGAGAGAATTTATAGCTTTGACCGTAGAGGAAAACTCCTCACGATCCCGACATGATATCGTTACTATGCAATCCGCATCCCCTGTAACATCGTATATTGCCATGACCTGAGAGATCTCCTTTAGCTCCCTCTGGACCTCAACTACGTCCTCTGAATAAATGTGAACGATTCCCATGTACTCATAACCTAGATTCATATAGTCAACTTTTGCACGGTATCCTTTAATTACCCCTTTGCTCTCTAGATTCTTCACTCTCTGTATGAGTGTGGTCGGGTGTACACCTAATTGCTTTGCTATCTGCCTGTATGAACCTTGACTGGACATGCTCAAAAACCTTATGATGCGTCTGTCCAATTCATCGAATTCCTCGACCTTTACCATGCCTTTTTCGCCTAATTAGACAAATGTCTAATCGCATATTTATTACATGGGATTGCATTGACTTCCATAGATAATATGACAGAAGAGATCTTCAAACGCGACGGATATGTGTTCGAATTCGAAAGCAAGGTCATCTCAAAAAAAGGCGATCTTATTGAATTGGAAAGCACGGCCTTCTACCCTGGCGGGGGAGGTCAGATATGCGATACTGGAACAATACGTGGTGAAAAGGTCACAGAGGTCATATACGAAAACAACAGGATTCTTCACAGAGTGAAAAACAACAATCTCAATCCTGGTGATACGGTATGGTGTAGCGTAGATTGGGAAAGACGCTATGACCTAATGCAAGGACACACAGGGGAACACCTATTATTCTGTTCTTTGAAAAGACAAGACCCAGAACTTGAGATCACAAAGATATACATCTCATCTGAAAGCAAATACGTCATTGTAAATCATGACATAAGCTGGGATAAAATAAAAGAAGCAGTAAAGTTCGCCAATCAGGCCATACGCGATAACCTACCCGTCACAAAGACCCTGATGAACAGAGATGACCCAGATATATCAACTGTAAGAGTAAAGTTGGAACGTATCGAAGAGGAAGAGATATCTGTTGTCGCCATAGGTAACATTGATCTATCCGCTTGTAGTGGCATCCATGTCATGGAAACATCTGAATTGGAATTCCTTTTCGTAGATCGCAAAGTATCCGCAGGAAAGGACGGTGTCGCAATACACTTTAAGATTGGAAATGCAGCAAAGGATGCTGCCATTGAATTAGCGAACATATGCCTACAAGCCACTGAAGAAGCAGAAAGCAAACCAGAACTTTTAGTCCGTACGATATCAAATATCAAACAAGAGATAGAAACAGGCAGGGAGATGCTGAAAAATGCATCAAAACAACAACTGGCACACCTTAAACCCGAATCTTTGAATGGCGTTGATATTTACAGCGGAAAATTTTCTGCAGACAAGAAAATACTTACAGATGCAGCTGAAAATTACAAATCAAAAGGAAACATAGCGGCATTTGTTTCGGTCTCTGATTCTGTATCGATCATTCTAGCCTCGGGTAATCAAAATATAGATTGCAAAAAAATACTCTCTGAAATACTAACTGAATTCGGAGGTCGCGGTGGAGGGAAATCCGATTTCGCACAGGGTGGAATTGAGGATATTTCAAAAGCAGATGCCATACTTGAAAAAATGATAAAAACAATAAAATCCTCCCTATAAAACTTAATTAAGAGAACGACATTAGGTGATGTAACATGGTAGGAATGAAAGGCGTCAACCAACGCCAAATGCAGCAGGCAATGAAAAAAATGGGTATCAAACAATCCACCCTGAACGACGTGCAGGAAGTAATAATACGAACCAGGAATGACGAGATTGTCATAACCAATGCCGAAGTAGTGTGTGTGGACATGCAAGGTAGCAAAAGCTATCAGATATCGGGAACTGAAGAGACAAGACCACTTGGTTCCTACTGTACGACAAACAAATCATTCCCATCTGAGGACATAGATCTCATAATGTCCCAAACTGGCTGTAACAGAGAAAAAGCCGTTGCTGCCCTTGAAACGTGCGACGGACAACCGGCTGAAGCGATAATCAAAATAATGACGGAGTGATAACATGTGCTTGGCAATTCCAGGGAAAATAATCAAAATTGAGGGAGACCTTGCCGATATTGATTTCGGTGGCGTAATAAGACAAGCAAATGTCGCCATGGTGGAAGCGAAAGTAGGTCAATGGGCCGTCATTCATGCAGGTTTCGCCATTGAAATAATGGACGAGGAAGAAGCCCAAGACACAATAAAACTCTGGAATGAGGTTTTAGATAGCGATAAAATAACTTTTTGCTAAACTACTTAGATCAATAAATTTTACTTCATTACCGAAACCCTAATATACTGTCTGTGTATCGCTTGTTTTGGTCTGACGGCCATAGCAGCGGGGAAACACCCGGTCCCATTCCGAACCCGGAAGTAAAGTCCGCTCGCGTACCTTCCTGTACTGTATTGCGCAAGCATACGGGAACTTGGGCACGCTGTCAACCACTTTTATCTCTCTTCTTTATGCATAGCCCATTAATTGAAAAATGAGTTATTTTTAGACAAATGTCCACCACATCGAAATAAATTAAGATGTTTATCGTCTCACGTTTTCAACGTAATCATTCGTAAAAACTAACCATGATCCATATTGATAAAAATGGATCATTCTCATGATCTTCACATACAACCGAAATACTAATATACTATCTATGTATCGCTTGTTTTGGTCTGACGGCCATAGCAGCGGGGAAACACCCGGTCCCATTCCGAACCCGGAAGTAAAGTCCGCTCGCGTACCTTCCTGTACTGTATTGCGCAAGCATACGGGAACTTGGGCACGCTGTCAACCACTTTTCTCTTTCTTCTAAAATAAATTCTACATTTTATCAAACTTGAATCGGTATCATTAATACAATCCTTGTCTTATGGACGTACAATGATACTAATAAAACTGGGCGGTAGCATAATCACCGACAAGACCCAGTATAGGACCTTCAATAAGGATACCGTATCTAGACTGTGCAACGAAATAGCCGATTCCGATAAAGGAACCATAATTGTTCACGGTGCCGGATCATTCGGACATGTTCTTGCAAAACAATACGCCCTCCAAGACGGATTCATGAACTATGGTCAGGTTGCGGCAGTGGCAAAGGTCCAACATGATGTGAGAGAACTGAACTCGATGGTCATTGCAGAACTTCTAAAAGTAGGAATTCCTGCTGTTTCGATCCCACCTGGATCATGTTTCGTCATGGACGATGGAAAACTTGTTACAACTGATACTGAAGCCTTGAGATCTTTAGCGGCCATGGGCATAATGCCTGTAATGTTCGGAGATGTCGTCATGGATAGAAAAAAAGGATTCGGCATATGTTCTGGAGACCAACTTATGGAGATCCTCTGCGACCTTTTCAAACCAGAAAAAGTAATTTTTGTCTCAGATGTGGACGGACTTTATGACAAGGACCCAAAAAAACATCCAGATGCAAAGTTGATTGAATATGTCAGTGCAGATAAACTAAAGACGATTGACAGCAGTATAAGCGTTGATGATGTGACAGGCGGTGTCGGTGCGAAAATGGAAGCAATGCTAAGAATTAGCACTGATAAAAGGGAATGCGTTCTAGTGAACGGTTCGGTTCCCGGAAGATTGTATTCACTTTTGAAAGGAGATAAGGTCATCTCCACTACAGCTAGAGGCGGAATGAAATGATACCCCCCATAAAAGAAAGAAAAGCAGACCATATTGAGATCTGCCTCAACGAGAGGATCGCACCAGGATACTGTTACTGGGACGATGTAAAACTCTTACATAATGCACTTCCAGAATTGGATGCTGACAACATAGACATGACAGCGGATGTCATGGGATACGAACTCGAATTCCCACTTATAGTCACAGCAATAACTGGCGGATTCTCAGGAGCAAAAAAGATAAATGAGAATATCGCAAAAGCATGCTCTGAATTAGGGATAGGTATGGGCGTGGGAAGCGAACGCGCAGGCGTAAAAGGAATAGACCCAGAAAGTTATTCGGTCATAAAAGATTATGACCTTCCCCTTGTAATAGGAAATGTAGGGGCACCCCAACTCGTCCAACAAAAAAGTAAGGACAGATTCTACAAAGAAGATGTGGCCAAAGCAAAGGACCTTGTGGATGCGGACCTCATCGCCATTCATCTGAATTTCCTTCAAGAAACAATACAACCTGAAGGTGACACCAACTCTGTAGGATGTTATGATGCAATCCGCGATCTGGCAAAGGAATATCCCATCATCGTAAAAGAAACAGGCGCCGGAATATCTGCCGATGTGTCCATGAGACTCAAAGGCACAGGTATACAAGGCATTGACATTGCAGGAATGGGAGGTACAAGTTTCTCTGCCGTCGAACTATACCGTTCCATTAAAGCAGGGAACGAAGTAAGATCCAATATGGGGGAGACGTTCTTCGATTGGGGAATACCTTCGCCAGTATCTCTTTTGGAAGCTAGGAACGGCCTTCCCCTGATAGCCTCCGGAGGCATTCTGGATGGTATCCATGTTGCTGCATCTATAGCAATGGGCGCATCTTGCGCCGGCGTAGCACACTGTGTGCTCAGAGAAGCAACGGAATCTTCAGAAGCAGTAAAACAAAAACTAATGCTCATTAAAGAGGAACTGAGGGCAGCAATGATGCTCACAGGCTCCGCAAATATCAAACAACTTTCAAAGACCAGATACGTCATTCTAGGCGAATCGAAAGAATGGTTGGAAGGATTACAATGGACGCAAAAGAATATCTGAACAAAACATCCCTTGAAGTGGATGCAGCAATCAAATCATATATACCTGACGAAGAGCCCATGAAGCTCATTGAAGCATCCAGAAGGTATCCTTACGCAGGTGGAAAAAGGATGCGCCCTGCAATTGTTCTGGCAGCATGTTCTGCTGTAGGCGGCGATAGGAAGAAGGCCATACCTCTTGCTGTGGCCATCGAATACATACACAATTTCACATTGATCCATGACGATTACATGGATGGTGATGAGAAGAGAAGAGGGATGACGACGATCCACGTGGATTACGGTATGCCCACTGCCATACTCGCAGGAGATGCCCTCTTCGCAAAAGCATTCCAAATAATGGCAGAACTAGACATTGATGGTGAAAGGCTAAGAGATGCCCTGAGATATGTCACCAAAGCCGTTTGGGATCTGGCACGTGGACAAGAGATGGATACGGCCAATGAGGGAAAACTTGTCTCTGAGGAAATTTACATTGAGACAATCAGACTGAAGACCAGCGTGCTCTTTGCTGCAGCAGCTGCGGGAGGTGCGATCGTCGGAGGTGCCGATAAAAAGACTGTCAAAGCCATCGATGATTATGCTATGGCCCTGGGACTTGGCTTCCAAATATTCGATGATTATCTCGGAATATGTGGGGATGCATCCAAGACAGGAAAATCCGTCGGAAACGATATACGCAAGGGAAAGTGCACAATACTTATAACGCACGCCATGGCAAATATAACGGATCCAAAGATCAAAAATGAATTCAAAGGCATCCTTGGAAATATGAATGCTGATGAAAAACAGATCACGAGAGCCAGACAGATACTTCAAGATACTGGCAGCATAGATTACGCAAAAGCTAAAGCGAAAGAGAAGGTCGACGAAGCGATATCCAAGATCAAATTCCTTGCACCCAGCGAAGACAAGGACTTCATGATCGCTCTTGCACAATACGCAATAAACAGAGACGTCTGAATTTAAACGTCGCTTATTCCGGTCGCAGTTATGCGATAATTCGCGGTCCTCCCTTCGGGGAGGCTGCGATGCTTTATCACAACAGCAGTCCTGACACCGTTATTCCTTTTATCCAGCCTTATTATCGTCTTGGCATTATGCTGCATCGCGTGTCCGCCAAGGAATTCTATTGTACCAGTCTGCAGATTTGAATACACCTGAGAAGATATCAGGACCGGCACCTCGTATCTCCTTGCGATTCCGAGAAGCACCTCGGTCTGCCTTATGAGATCATTCCTTATCTTTGGGTCATCATGATTCAAACGATAAAATGTGGTCATTGAATCAATTATGACCATGCCGAGAACATCCTTCTCTGCCAATCTTGATATCTTATCTATACGATCGGATTGTTCCTCGAAACTGTGAACTTGGAATACCAGAAGATTCTTCACAGCATCATCTTCGCCGAATATCTGACGTATACGATCGTAAGATATGCCTTCCGCATCAATGAAGGCGACCTTTTTACCACTTTTAACTACATTGAAAGCCAATTGCAGACATATGTTCGTTTTTCCACAACCTCCTTCGCCGTAAATAAGGGTCACACTGCTGTCCTCTATCCCTCCTCCCAATAGATCATCGAGAGCCTGACAGCCGATCGGTACACGCTTCACGCCACATCATAGATGAAGAGATTGATAAAATGACCGAATGGAAAATAAAAAGGAAATGGTTTATTTAAGACTCAATAGAGGTTTTGAAGGTCTTCATCCTTTGACTTGGGCTTATCTTCAGGTTTATCTTCAGACTTGTCCTCAGGATCGAGCTTCTCTTTTACAGACTTGACATCCTTGATGTCGTACTTCATATCCGTCTGATGGGTCTCACCCTTCTTGATGTAATACGGGACTGCCAATAGGCCCATGGCGAGTACTATGATCACTCCGATCACAATGAGGACTATCACTGCGATTATGATTATGCCCACTATGTCCTCCAGTATGCTGGGATTCAAAGCTACATATGCTACGATGGCGATCACGATCAATACGAGTATCAGTATACCGATACCAGACCAAGTTGTACTTTTTCTTTCTTCTGTCATATTAACCTCAGCTGTGATTTGACGGCAAGTAGGGTATTAGAGCTCCAGCAAGATCGGCAAGGGTCATTGACTGTATTATGATCTTTCCCGGTCCAGTCAGTGTGGTGACGAACAATCCTTCTCCTGCGAAAAGAGCTGTCTTTATTCCTCCAGCAGCAGATATGTCGTACTGTACTGTATCTTGCCAAGCGACTGCGTTGGATGTGGATACCTTGTATTTCTCTCCGGCTTTTAGATCGACGATATTGAAATCTCCGCATGCAGCAACGAAAGCGGTACCTGTACCGCTAAGTCTCTGCAAAATGAATCCCTCTCCTCCGAACAACGCAGATCCGAGTTTCTTCTGGAATGCTAGATCCATGTCGACGGTCGTCTGAGCACCAAGGAAACCGCTCTTCTGAACGACCCATGATCCCTTTCCAATATCCAGATCTACTATCTTTCCAGGAGCCCATCCTCCAAGGCCGACAATTCCCGTCCCACCATGAGAGTTATATCTTACAAGGAACAAAGATGATCCTGTAATGGACCTCTTGATACCTTTGAATAACCCACCATCAAGTTTGGCCTCCATTGTCATGTTACCAGTCATGTACCTCATAGCACCGGCAACGGATTGGAACTCCTCGCCTTCATCTATCTGTACATTTACAAACTGCAAATTATCTCCGGTAATTGTGTACCTCATGCCGGAACATCCACCTTCAGGGTATTAAATATTTACACGTGAAGGGCGATCAAGACCCCATGAACTCCCAACCCGTGGCGAGCGGTGCAGAGGCTGAGATCTTTGAAACAGAATTCCTCGGCCGCCCGGCAATGGTCAAGATAAGATCGCCCAAAGCGTATAGACATCCTGATCTGGATCAAAGAATAAGATCATCTAGGATAAAAAGCGAAGCAAGGCTCATGAGGGATGCCAGAAACATAGGGGTCAGAACCCCCATCATCTATGATGTTGACATACAGGACTGCAGTATAACGATGGAGCGTATATCCGGAAGAAAGGTGAAGGACCTTTTAGACGAGGAACCGCAAAAAGCAGATATTATCTGTAGAATGATTGGAAAGGCCGTTGCAGAACTTCATAACGCAGGTATTAGCCATGGTGACCTTACCACATCCAATATGATCGTGATGGAGGATGGCAAATTGTGTATGCTCGATTTTTCTATGGGCTCCTCGAAAATAGAGATAGAGGACATGGGAGTTGACATACGTCTCTTGGAAAGAGCATTCAGCTCCGCACATCCTAAACTAAAAGGTTCCTATGAGATGCTGATCGAGGAATATTGTGCAAAAAAGACCAATTCCAAGATCATCATGAAAAAAGTACAGGAGATCAAGGACAGAGGAAGATACACATGAAACTGGCAGTGATCACATCCAACCCTGGAAAAGTGAAAGAGTTCGAAGAGTCATTAGGTCACCTGGGGATACAGATGGAGCATCTACGCCACCCGTATGATGAGGTGCAGACCTCAGACCTTGAAGAAGTGGTCCGCAAGGGAATGAAAGAAATAAAAAAGGATGGGATCCGCGATTTCATAATAGATGATTCAGGACTTTTCGTTGATTCCCTGAAGGGTTTTCCTGGAGTTTGGTCTGCATATGTTCAGAAGACAATTGGTAACAAAGGCATACTAAAGTTAATGAAAGATGTAGAAGACAGAAATGCTGAATTCAGATGCTGCATAGGTTGCGATATAAAAGGTGAGACGATAATCGTAACAGGAGTGTGCAGAGGAACAATACTGCAAAAGGAACAGGGTATTGGAGGTTTCGGTTACGACCCCATATTCACATATGACGGAAAACTCTCCTTCGCTGAAATATCCACTCAAGAGAAGAATAAATTCTCACACCGCGGAACTGCAATAGATTTTCTTGTCCGTGAAATGAAAGAAAGGAACCTCATTTGACGATACCCTTATCTATAAATTATATTATCCTCCAGATAAGGGTCTATGGGCTAGCCTGGTATACTTGTGGCTTTGGGAGCCATTGACCCCGGTTCAAATCCGGGTAGACCCACTCATACTTTTCTGACTACTCTTTTTTCGTCTTGTTCGTTTTCATTTATTTTGTCCACATTTTTCTGTAAAAGTTTTTTATGATCTTGTAATACTCTCCTCATACCAATACGTATAATCGAATATCTGTGATCCTCAACTGATTTCTAAAATAATATATACGAAAATCACAGAACTCCAAAAGAATCCTTTCAGAATTTATGACCTTCACCCTCCGATATAGGCCGCGAAGATAGATAAAAACAAAGCAAATAACATGATCATCAAACCTTCTGCAAACCTCTTACCCTTTCCAGCCGCAGGATCTATATGAGAGCCTACAAAGAATAACGATATTGAGGCCAGTATTGCAGCGGCATCCAATGCATCGGACCTCTTGTCTATGGTAACAAGGGCTATGATCACAGGCAGTGTTGTCAATAATGTTATGAAAAAACAAGATATGGAGCTGTACATCATATTTTTACGATCGCTCTTCATCTCCGAATGCGTCTCTACCTTACCGTTGATCACTACATCAACGCCTTTGATCTTATCTTCCTCGGCGAGAACATCGAATATCGTACTATCCAGTTCATCATAGATCTTCTGACGGTATTCATCATCATCTCTCTTCTGCCGTATGAGCTTTGCATATCTTTTTTGGGTTGCGACGTCTATCCTATAGAATATTACCATATCTATGGCGCCCCATACGAAATTCATCGCTACGATCATGGTTACGAGTTCCCACGGAGAGATGTATGAAAGAATACCTACCCTTGCAGCTACTATGAATGTTAGGGCCATTACAAATCCATAAAGTATCTCTTGCACAGCCAACTCTGGTCCAGTATATTGCAATAGTTTCTCTGTGATCTTGTGGTTCATACTATGTTACTAAAACACATTACTTATATTTTTTATATTAGTATAAGCAAAAGCGATAATGTAACAAACTATATCCTATATACTGTTTTAGATAAATATATATGATATATAGGATGATATATATTACATCGACATTCAATATATACGATTCCGAGAATCTTTTACTTAAGGTGTAAGACCTTGAACAAGAACATGAAATTACTGACAGTCCTCATTGTTGCTGTCGTCGTGATTGCAGGGGTCGCTTTAGTCCTCAGCAAAAACAACGGTGGCAACAGCGAGAAGACCACGATCGTTATTCAGGGATCCACAACGGTTGCCCCTATAATGCTCGCGATCGAAAGCATTTACGAAGAAGATAACAACGTAGACCTTCAGATCACCGCAAATGGATCTGGTGCAGGAGCAGCCGCTGCCATAAATGGAACAGCAGACCTTGCCATGCTCTCCCGTAACCTAAAAGATTCCGAGACATCTGCAGGTCTTGAACAAACCATCATTGGAATGGATGGTATAGCAATAATTTTCAATAGCTCAGTTACAGGTGTTACCAACCTAACAGTTGAACAGGCCGCTCAGATATTCAGCGGAGAGATCACCAACTGGAACCAGGTCGGAGGAAACAACCTTGACATCAACGTCATATCAAGAGAAGAGGGATCTGGAACCCGTGACGGATTCGAAGCTGCATTACTTGCTGCCGACTCCTCCTATGAATTGGTTGATGACGCCATCATCTGTTCCAGCACAAACGCCATGATGAATGTGGTTGAGAACACCGGTGGCGCGATCGGATACATCAGTATCGGATACATAGACACCACAAACACAGACATCATCGTGTCTGACTTGGACGGCGTAGAAGCCACTGAAGATAATGTTCTCAATGGTACCTACGGAATACAGAGAAACCTTGTAGTCGCAACAATGGGAGAACCTGAGGGAGCAGTAGCTGACCTCATCGATTGGCTCCTCAGCGACGAGGGTCAAGCATACGTTGCAAGTGAAGGATTCATTCCGATCATATCGACGTGAGGTTGACCAAATGACAAACACTCAGGACGGATTCGCAAAAAAGAAGAAGATCGACACGGATGGAATATCCAAATATGTCCTCATGGCGGTCGCCTCTCTGACCGTCCTGATCCTTTTCTTCATTATATTATTCATTGTATACAATTCAACAACTGCGATATCTGACATAGGGTTCTGGGATTTCATAACTGGAACGAAATGGAAACCCTCATCTGGACAATACGGTGCCGCGACTATAATCGTAGGTACTCTGTTGGTCACCGCGGGTGCCATCGCATTTGCAGTACCTGTGGGATTGGGCGCCGCGATATATCTATCAGAAGTTTCGCCTGAACGTCACAGAAGATTCTTAAAACCCACCGTAGAACTGTTCGCAGGGATACCCTCCGTCGTCTACGGTTTCTTTGGATTACTTGTCCTGGTCCCGTTCATGTCTGAACTGTTCCATGGCGAAATGCCGACAGGATTCTCCTGGCTTACAGGTTCCCTCTTGCTAGGGATCATGGCATTGCCCACGATAATCTCTGTTTCAGAGGATGCATTGAAAGCAGTACCTCGCTCTTATAGAGAAGCCTCATTGGCCATGGGTGCCACAAGATGGGAGACCACCAGAAGGATAGTGGTACCAGCGGCCATATCTGGTATATCTGCAGCTGTGATCCTTGGGATAGGAAGAGCCATTGGTGAGACAATGGCCGTCATGATGGTCACAGGAAATGCAGCCATATTTCCAGAACCGCTCTACAATATATTCTCGTTCGTGAGAACGATAACAGCAACATTAGCCTTGGAAATGCCAGAAGTTGTGGTCGGAAGCACTCACTATTCGGCATTATTCTTGCTTGCCCTGATACTGATGATAATAATATTGATTGTGAACTTCACAGCAAAATACATAGTAAAGAAGGTCAAGAAAAAGTTTGAAGGAGATGTGAAGGAAACCCGCATATCTGACTTCCTCAAGAAGGACAATATAAAAACACTGATAGATTCCATGAAACTAGGATTGATCTTCCTAATAATCCTAATGGCAGCATCATTGTTCGTGAACATTACGATTTCAGCTGTCATCGCTTTGGCGATCACCATCGGATCCAAAGTGTTCACGCGGTTCTACAGTAAAGTATCCAGAAAAACAAAGCAGAGGGTCGCTCACACAGGACTTCTCTGCATTGTCCTATTTGTGGTAGCGATGCTGATCGTGATAGTCGGCGATATCACGATTAACGCACTGCCCGCCCTATCCTGGGATTTCATAACCCAATACCCCAAGGATTCTGGTAGATCAGGCGGTATCTTCCCTGCAATAGTTGGAACATTGGAGTTGGTCGCAGGGACTGCCATAATAGCATTGCCTATAGGAATATTCTCAGGAACATACCTTGCAGAATATGCAAAGGACAGCAAGACCACGAATATGATCAGACATGCCATAGACGTGCTTAACGGAACGCCCTCGATCGTCTTCGGACTATTTGGAATGGCAGCCCTGGTGATATACACCGGTTGGGGCTATTCGTTGATCGCTGGGTGTATTACATTATCTCTCATGATATTACCTGTGATAATAAGGACCACCGAAGAAGCGATCAAGAGCGTACCTGGTGAATTGAGAGAGGCCTCCTTCGCCATGGGGGCCACCAAATGGCAGACAACGACCAAGATCGTATTGCCGGCAGCATTGGGCGGCGTTATAACCGGTTCCATATTGGGACTTGGACGTGCGGCGGGAGAGACCGCGCCTATCATGTTCACAGCAGTGGTACTTATGCAGTCCCAATTATCGACATCGATATTCGACCCTGTGATGGCCTTACCGTATTACCTATACTATCTGGCCACAGAAGGTACTGCTGACTCGTCCGTACAATACGCTGCAGCCTTCGTACTGCTGGTAATGGTGCTATCCATGTTCGTGATAGCTTCGATAATAAGAGAACGCAGCGCAAAGAAAAACAAATGGTGAGATCAAATGAGTGAAATAATACTAGACATCCAGAATGTCAACCTTTGGTACGGTGATAAACAGGCACTCTTCGATGTGAGCATGCCTGTTGAGAAGAACAAGATCACCGCTCTCATAGGTCCTTCTGGATGTGGAAAATCGACGCTCCTCAGGAGCATCAATAGGATGAACGACCTGATAACAGGCTGCAGGTTAGAAGGGAAAATGGACTTCCGTGGGGAGGACATATATGATCCTTCCAACGATGTGAATTCAGTAAGAAAGAAGATAGGTATGATCTTCCAGAGACCGAATCCCTTCCCAATGTCCATAAGAGATAACATAACCTACGGACCGAAGATCCACGGCATAGAAGACAAGAAAGAATTGAACGAGATAGTGGAGAAAACACTCCACCATGCAGCACTCTGGGATGAAGTAGGGGACAGACTGGACAAGCCTGCACTATCCTTATCCGGAGGACAACAGCAGAGATTATGCATCGCAAGAGCTCTTTCCATAAATCCAGATGTTCTCCTCATGGATGAACCAACATCTGCACTTGATCCGATAGCGACATCCAAGATAGAGGACCTTGCATGCGAACTCCAAAAGGAATACACGGTGGTCATCGTCACCCATAACATGCAACAGGCTTCGCGTATAAGCGACAAAACAGGCTTCATGTTCATGGGAAAAATGATCGAATTCGGAGATACCGAGGGGATATTCAACAAACCTAAGGAAGAGACCACTGAGAGATACATCACAGGAAGATTTGGGTGAGAAAATGAAGAAATTCGAAGACGATCTTAATAAGCTTATAGAAACCACAAATGAGATGGGTGACCTTTCATTGTCATTATTGGAAAGGGCCATAACCTCATTCAGGAACAAGGATACGGAATTAGCGGATAATGTCATCAAAGATTTCGAACGCGAAACCTTCTTGAACGAGATCATTGAAGAGGATTCAATAAGGATCCTCACACTCTATCAACCGACAGCGATTGACATAAGGACCGTATCGACGATCATGAAATCCATAACCTACCTGGAGAGGATAGGCAAGAACGGCAAGAACATAGCAAAAGTAGTAAAATCGCTTAAAAATCTGGAAGACACAGATATTGTACCTGAGATAGAAGAAATGAGTGACATTGCTCTCGAAATGACGAATATCGCTATAGCGGGTCTTAAAAAAGATTCAACTGAAAATTTTGAAAAACTTAGATGTCTAGATGACAAGATGGATAATCTGAGAGACTCAGCACTCATGAATAGCCTATCCAAAATTCACCAATGTCCAGATAAGATCGATGTGTGCATGTATTACATGTCCATGTCCAGATATCTAGAGAGAATCGGAGACCACACCTGCAAGATAGCAGAGAAAGTAACCTATATGGTCACCGGAAAACATGTGGAGATAGACTCGTAAAAACTATTTACTATATATTTTTAATTTTAACAATATATTATTAAAGAGGAGAATGTGATATGTTAGGCGTGGAAATAAGAAAAATACAGATCACTGGTGGCTCCTCATACATGGTCACTCTCCCTAAGGAGTGGGCGGAATCGGTCAACCTCAAAAAGAATGATCCTGTAAGATTAGAGGTTCAACCCGATGGAAGTCTTCTAATAAGTACAAAGGAACCGACGGAAAAAGCTAGCAGTATCAAAAATATCTTGGCACATGAAGACTCGATATTACTTTACAGACAATTGATTGGAGCATATATCTCGGGACACAAAGAGATCAGAGTCTATTCAGAATCCAGATTATCTGGCGCAGTGACAGAAACAGTCTCGAGATTCACACAGACATCCATTGGATTGGAAATTGTCGAAGAAGACGATGACCACATATTGATGCGGGACCTAATGAACCACAGCGAAATGAGACCTCAAAAAAGCATAGAGAGGATGAGAGTTCTCGTGAACAATATGCTCAACGATGTGTATTCATCCGCTGGAAACGCTTCTGTCCTAATGAACATGGATCAGAGAGACACAGAGGTAGATAGGATCCACTGGTTGATATCCAGACAAGTAAGTATCTATCTTAAGGATCCATGGCTTTGTAAAAAGATGGATGTCCGCCCATATGATGTATCCAGATGTCTTACTGCCAGCAGGATGATGGAAAGGATAGGGGACCACATCGTGATAATCTCCAAGAACCTCATAAGGCTAGAAAGCGATGGAAAAGGTACAGATGTCGACAAAGGCATCAAAGAGATCGGAACCGACATGACAAAATTATTCACTGCTTCTATGAACAGCTGGCTAAAAAAAGACATGATGCTTGCGGAAAATTGCATCGAAGTCTCCAACAAGACCGTCGACAAGATCAAAAAGACATTCAAAAAAATAGAGATAGATACTGATACCGCGTCCCCAACAAACACCATCGCCGCAAGTACCAGGAGAATCGCCGAATACTGCGCCGATATTGCAGAACAAACCATAAACGCCGCAATGGAATGATCAAGAACTATGATCCGATATCTGTTCCGAAGAACCGTGATTATCCACGGTTTTTCTCAGATATTCCATTGTCTGGGTGTATTTACCATCATTATCTACATTCTGGCACATTTTATTGACAACTTGAATGTAGATGTTCATCTCTTCATTGGAAACGCCCTCTAATAACATATCCAATGTCTGGTCCAGATCTTTCTTTAGATCATTAACAATCTCCTTGCCTTTATCTGTTAAGAATATGTTATATTTTCTTGAGTCCTCACAAGGACGATCATCGTATACATATCCTCTATCTTTGAGATATCTTATTGCACGTGTTGTGTTGGCTTTATCAAAAAAAAGACAGTCGGAGAGACCACCTAATGTGTGCTCTCCGGCGTCCAAAGCAAAAAGATATTTGAAATGAATCATTGAGATCCCGTAAAGTTCCTTCGTCTTTGCATGCCTTATTTGAGATTCCCTTTCGAATATTCTCATTGCAACCGGCATGAAAAGCTTCCAGTACTCCTTGAGATCCTTGTCCATTTATGATCACTCCTCGCTTGTTGTTTCATCCGATACTACTTCTTCAATCTCTTCCTTATTTTTTGCTTTGATGAAGAATCCCACGAATAGAAGAATTATCATTATTATTCCACCTACAAAGAAGGCAAAATCGACACTATTGGCAAATGATGTTAGAACACCATCGTATGCAGCTTGACCATATTTAACGAATATCTGTGGAAGATAGTTCAATATCCCAATATCGTGAGGATAATTATTGTAGATCTCCGGAGAAACATTTACTGCCAATTCTGAAGATATCCTCTGCGCGATAAGCATGGAGAATATCGCTGTTCCAGATGTGGCACCTATGGAACGCATAAGGTTCACAGAAGATGTAGTCATTCCCATCTCATCAGGTCTGGCACTGTTCTGAGTCACCACCATTACAACAGACATCATGCATCCAAGTCCCAATCCAAGGAAGAAGAGACACCAGACCATGCCCATTACATCTCCTCCATATTTGAGTCCCGACATCATCCACAAAGATGCAAAGGTGATTATTGGACCTGCAATAAGCCATGGTCTATAACCCGTACGATTCAACAAGCCTCCACTCGCAAGAGATGTTATCATCATACCTATAACAAGTGCCACAATCACTTCTCCGGCTTCCAGTGTAGTTAGTCCGTAAACATAGATCATGAACATCGATGCGTACGTCATTGCCCCCATCATGCCGATACCGAATATCATCATGAATATCGCGCATGCCACCAGAGTACGGTCCTTGAATATGTGTGGAGCGAGAACTGGGTCATCAGCTTTTCTTTCAACGATTACAAACGCAACTAAGAGTAGTATCGCAGCTGCAATCATTGCAAATGCTTCGATACTGACCCACTGTACCTCATCTCCTCCCCATTCCAAGAATAGCAACAGAACGATCAAGAAAGCTGAAAGGATTGCCATCCCGATATAGTCTACCTTATGAAGGGCATCAACATTCGCACTGGGGAATTTCTTTAATGTCAAAGCCAGAACGATAATGGCTAGTGGAACATTCACATAGAATACCCAACGCCAGTCCATATATTCTGCGATGTAACCACCTAGAAGGGGTCCTATGGCACTTCCGATACCGAATATCGCACCCAACGAACCCTGTATCTTACCTCTTTGCTCCGGAGAGTAAAAGTCACCGACAGCTGCCATTGCAACTGGGATCAAAGTACCTCCTCCGAGTCCCTGTATAGCGCGGAATATGATCAGTTGGTCCATTGAAGTGGACATTCCTGCAAGAACCGACCCTCCAATGAACAATCCAAGTCCGAGGAAGAACAACGGTTTTCTTCCATAATGGTCAGACATCTTTCCACTGATTGGAATCATTATGGTCTCGCATAGCATGTACGCTGTGATCATCCATGCATAAAGTTCCATACCGTCAAGATCTGCGGCAATGACTGGGGCGCAGGTCCCGACAATGGTCCCATCCAGACAGGCGATCAGCATCCCAAGCGATAACCCAATCATTGTAATTTTACGTACCTTTGGGTCTATATTGGCCCAGGTCACATTTGTTTGCATATATTTCCCCCATTACCCGAAATATCTCGAGAACGTTGTCCCTGATCAGGTATCGATAATGGCGTCCATCACAATAGAGTATAAAAATATGTTGATTCCTCAACTTAAATTACTACTATACAAAAATACAATTCATCGTAGACATAAGACGTATAAAACTTTCACTGTGTACGTAACAATATTTACAAAAATAACCTGACAACTGAATAATGATCTACATTTTTATAATACATATAAGAATCCAGTTATTATAACAATATTTATGAGGTCTATAAACACACTGCCAACAAGTGGTACAACAAAATATGCCTTGGGCGCTATGCCGTATCTTTCAAAAAGCGCATCCATATTTACCATGGCATTTGATGTTGTACCGAGGCCGAATCCTGATGTCGCTGTGACCATTGCCGCCGATTCATAATTTTTACCTGTTACTCTAAATATGAAATAATAAGCGAATATTGCAACGAATGCAACTTGTACAGCTAATATCAAGAACATCGGTGCCGCTAAATCAGATATTTGCCAGAGCTTAAGATTTGTTAACGCCATGGCAAGGAACATCGACAGTGATATCCATCCCAATGTTTCGATCTCTTTGGACGGGACTTCTTTTTTCAACGCATCAGCACCATTACGGACCAAAACGGCGATTAACATCGCACCAATGTATATCGGAAGTGTAACGCCAAGATCATCCAGACCATCATAGATCACTGTTCCGACGCCTATTGTAATCGCAATCAGTATCAAAGCTATGAGAAATCTGTTCTGATCTATCTGCGGCCCGCATGCATCATGATGACCGAACCCCTGAACTTCCTTTATGTCCTCTTCAGAAGGCTTTAGATCATTTTTTTCTACGAGCCTTCTTGCTAAAGGTCCGCCAACAAAACCACTGACCATCAATCCGAATGTTGCGGCGGCTATCGCAACAACAGTTGCCCCTTGCACACCATATGTATCTTCTAAAAGTGGCCCAAATGCAGCTGCAGTACCGTGCCCACCTATCAAACTTATCGAACCCATGGCAAGACCGAGTCTGTCGTCCAAACCAAGTACAGAGGACAGTAACACACCGATGATGTCCTGGGACAATGCCAATAATGCAGCTGCAGCGAGAAGGATCAGTACTAACTTACCTCCGCTTTTAAGCATACGAAATGACGCCATGAACCCTATAGAACAAAAAAATGTGATCATGAAAAGTGTCTGTAATGTTGTATCAAAAACGAATTCCAATACGCCTGCAGAATATAGGACAAGATGTAAAAAAGCAAAGATCAAACCGCCCACAACCGCAGCAGGTATACAATATTTACGTAATGTGCCAGATCTCTTGACCAATAAAATACCTAAAGCTAAGACCAAAGCAGCTACTGCTGCCGTTTGATACATGTCTAGCTGAAGTGTGAACACGAATTAGACTAGGTCTTACCAATAAATAAAAAGACTGCAACAAATTTTAATTCGATCAAATAAGGAAAATATGAGTGGCCGTACATATCTGCATAAAATATGATCCAACAGTAAAAATTAAAAATATCAATAAAATAACTTACTGGGTCATAGAAGATCAACATCTTTTCGTTATAAGAATTAACGAAGCATTACTGCGCTTTTGACCTCTTCTTCTGTTCTCTCGGTTTTACTCATTTTAACATCGAAATCTTCCGCAGTTATAACTACGCAGTATGTATGGTAAGAAAAATACCAACTATACTCCTTACCGTACACTTTGACCTTCAAACCGTTTTCCTTACCCCAGGCTTCTTCCCTCTTTATGTCAAGAGGGTGATACGGATGATACACAACGATGATATCTCCATTTATATTCATAAATGAAGATTTATGATCTATATTTGGAGGTATATTTTCGCCGTTGCTATTTTTTTTATACCCTTTTATTCCAGTATAGGCTAAGCCTCTCGAAAAATAAACGATATCATTATCCTCAATGAATTTACCTAGCAATTCCCTATCGAATCCTGGGTCTGAATCCCCATATAATCTGATCTTTTTTATTGAAGTCCAAAATCTAGTCGAGTCATCAATTTCTATTCTTATATGAAGGATGTCCTTATAAGAAATATTCAACATATTTACTGCATCTATCGGAATTTCTACAATCATTTGTTTTCCCCGGACTATTGGTTTAGAAGTCCACGAGCGAGAAATTTCCTCATCAAAGATTTTTTCCGTTTGAATTTCAACATACATACCATCCATCGGAGTGATCTTCATATTTCTCACTGCCTCTGATGGCAAGAATAATGCTTTTTTAGATCCAATCACACAGACCTTTGCAGTCCATGTCCAATATTTAACTGGTATATCGTCCAATATTTGATGTAATACTTATTTGATTTATATACTTATGTATTATTACTTCATTTTAATAAATATATACATTCAATATAATAATTATTTGTATAAAAAAATTAATTGCTAAAATGTGACAACCTTAAACATATAATCTCGCCTTTCAAAGAATTATCTTTGTTTGTATCAACATGATATTCTGTTTTCCTTGTGTGTTAGTGCCACAGCACTATGGAAATATCTGTATTGAAGCTCCATTTGTTGATGATATACAATCAATAATAAAAATTGAAAAAGCATAGATAACAATGATACAAAATTGGAATCTGAAATAGCGATCTAATAAAATCGATCATTAATTCAAAAATCAAATACTGAAAAAGGAATAAGTGGGCCCGTCCAGATTTGAACTGGAGTTACTTGCACCCCAAGCAAGAAGGATACCAAGCTACCCCACGGGCCCTGTATTTCGGGGATAATAAGTTTTGGGTTAAAAGGTTTACCCAGGAAGTTTATCCGAGGGGCGCGATCTCGCCGATGAGATCAGCATGAGATACGATCATCCTGCGACAGCAGTATCTGTCGAATCCCATGTCGTCGAGGACCTTTGAGGGATCCTCACCCATTCCGACGCGCTTAACGTACTCGGGGTAGGCAGAGCCTACGACCTTTCCGCATGTGAAACATCTCACCGGTATTATCATGATATCGCCTTAACGGTATGACTTCTGCTTCTTGGCACGTGCACCGTGACCGAGTGGGTTCTTCGGCAGTTTCCTTCTGTCATCGTTGACAATGAGTGTTCTGTCATACGCCCTGAAGACCGCTTCAAGCTCCTCATCCTTGTAGAATGCTACGAGCCCCTTTGCGACTGCTGTCCTCGCAGCTGCAGCCTGTCCCATGACTCCGCCACCGTTTATTATGATGGCGATATCGACCTTGGCCACTTTGTCTGGAACGAGTTCCAAAGGCTCTTTGATCTTGAGCTTTGCGAGTTCGGGTGTGAAAATCTCTAAAGGAATCTTGTTGATTGTTACCTTACCAGTTCCCTCTTTTACAGAGGCCCTTGCAACGGCCGTCTTCCTCTTTCCGCTTGTGTTTACGCAATCCATAAGATCATCTCACATTGGATCCCAGGAATTTTGAAACGGCTCCTAGGGTTGTGTATTTACCGGTGATTTCCCTTACTGCCTCCTGAGGCCTAACCATCTCGCAATCTACGAACTGCTTAGGAACCCCAACGAAGACGTGAAGTCTCCTGTAGGCATCCCTTCCAGTAGATGTTGTCCAGGGGATCATTCCTCTGACACATCTCTTGAAAAGAAGGTCTGCCCTGCGGGGGTAGAAAGGTCCTTTCCTTTTTGTTGTATCTCCGCAATCAACCTTCATTTTGAAGCTTGCGAATGTGACTTCCTTCTCTCCGGTGATCACTAGATATTCTGCGTTGAGAACGACGACCTCTTCGCCGCTCATTATCATCTCAGCGACATTACTCGAAAGTCTGCCGTAGATGAGGTTCTTTCCGTCGATAACTGTAACCATCCGAATCACCTCATGATCCTGACCTTAGTACCATGGGGATTGGCCTCCATGATCTCTCTGAGGGTCATAGTCTTACCGCCAGCGGCTTGGATGCCTGCCTTTGCTGCATCCGAAAAGTCGTACGCTGCGACGGTCAATTTTTTTGTAATGCTTCCTGCTGCAAGAACTTTTCCGGGGACGATTACCATCTCTCCGTCCTTTGCATACATCTCTAATCTGCTAAGATTCGCCTCGGCCCAGTTACTCTTTGGTTTTTCGAGCCTAAGCGCGATGTCTCGCCAGATTGGAGCTTCTGTCTCCCTGGTCTTTGCCTTAAGATCGAAGATCAAGGCAATGAGGTGGGGATTTGTCTTTGTTGTGCTCATTTTACTGACTCTCCCGACATTGGGTAACCGTCGTAAGTGTAGGTTGTTTATAAAACTATCCCGCACTGATTCTCAATAATAGAAGGATCTATGATCAACAGTATTGGACCGTAACCCTGTGCACGAAACCAATTGCGACCACACATCAGGATATCTCGATAGCCTTCCTTGAACCGGATACACACGTCACAGATATAATATTGGCGAAATTCAGAGACCATGTGCAGTGTTATTTTACCACTTACATGTAGCGCCTTATGTTAAGATAAATTTAATACCAACCCCTGCTTACAGTGACCTTACCGTGATATCATGATAAGATTCGGACCCGCCGGAATACCGCTGTCCTGTAAAGGACGCACACTTAAAGACGGTGTAGAGGACGTCCATAACCTCAGCCTAACTGCACTAGAGATACAGATGGTAAGGGCGAACGCCTACAAGAGGTATCCTGAAGAAGAAGAAGTGGGCCTCACGATGAAGGATATTACGGAAGGCTTTGTCGTGGAAGTCTATAGAGATGGAGAAGCCTTAATGCCAGATGAAGAAATTGCAGACGAGGATGAACTCGTCTTCATGCCGTCTGGAATCACAGATTTCTTTGGAGAGCTTTACGAAGTTGGCCATATGGCCAAAAGATTGGATGTTGGCCTGTCCCTACATACTCCTTATTACATGGACCTCGGTTCGAATTCAGAATTAACAAACGTATGCATGGATTCCATAAGACATGCAGGACTTATCGTTGACGCTCTTGACGGAGAGGTCGTTGTTACCAATCTGGGACTATATACTGGAAAGATACCTGATGAAGAGATAGATGCCAACATATACAGTAATGTTGCAGATCTTATGGAATGGTGGCAAGGCATGAACCTCAAACCAAAGCTCGGTGTGGAAATAACCGGACAAAGATCTGTATTTGGATCTCTTGATCAGGTTCTGGACCTATGTTCGGAAATAGATGGGGTCGTTCCTGTTATCAATTTCCCTCACTACCATTCACGCACAGAAGGGTCACTTCTGGAAGTGGATGATTTTGCAGATATTATCAAACAAGTTGAACCTTACTATGGTAAAGACAACATTCATACAGCATTCGCTGGTGTAGAACACGAAGGTGGCTACGAAAAAAGACTCACCCCTATCAAAAAGGGAGACCTCAAATTCGAGCCTCTCGCTGAAGCACTCTGTGAAGTACAACCGAGTGCGACCATTATCTCAAGCTCTCCTCTACTGGAACATGATGCCATGTACATGAGGATCATAAATGAGAGGGTCCTCAGCAAGAGAGTTGCAAAACAGATCAAAGAGAGGAAAAAGGCGGAGGCGGCTGCTACCGCATCTCCAGAGGCGTGATCTTGGAAGAAAACATAAGATATATCAACGACTGTTGTAAAACAGCAGTCAATTCCATATCTAGTGACAGCATCCAGGAATTGATAGATCTTATAACCAAAAAAGAAAAGATTTTCATTTACGGGTCCGGAAGATCTGGTTTGATCGGGCAGCTTTTTGCCGTTCGTCTTGTGCAATTAGGATTCAATGTCTATTTCGTAGGAGACATGACGACGCCCATAATAGGAAAAAATGATCTTACTATTCTCATATCCAACACTGGACATACAGTATCGGTCGTACAGACAGCAGATATCGCTCGTCGTATCGGATCTCATGTTGTATCTGTAACATCTTCCCCTTCCAGCAAACTGGCTCATATTTCTAATTCAAAGATAATCATAAACGTGCCAAAAGATTCTAAATCCCCAGAACTGGCCCCGTTGGGAACAATATTTGAGGACAGCGTACTTCTATTTTTCGATTCACTTGTACCTGAACTAATGAAAAAAATGAATGTATCAGAAGATGAAATGCGCAAGAGACATGCGATCTGGGTATGATCATATGGATTCCATGAGCACCATCTGTGCATCATTTTGCTGACCGTCTTTACATATGAATGCCTTTATGGTCCCATCCGAGGGATCTATAACTATTGCAAACCCCGTATCCTTTCCGAATACACCCATATGCGTATTGATATCCGTCTCTGACAGATAACATCCAAATCCTGGATGAGAATGATACCATCCAACAACCATCCTACCTTGAGAACGGTCCATTCCATCAAACAGGCCTTCGAAAGAATCCCTGTTGAACCTTACTCCGACCTCATTGGAATCCAGAATTGTAGTGATTATATCCGCAACGACCGCATATTCTCCCAGATCATCACGATATACAGTACCCATCATCAGGCCCATTACCTCTTTATCATCAAGATAACCTGTATCGGCATGATCTGCCATCATTTCCAGGATAGCCTCTGGCATGAAAAGGGTTGCACCTTTGACCTTACGAGGACGAAATTCCAGTACATTTTCTTCTGAGGACAATATCTTAGGCATCATTATCACCAAAATTAACACTTGCATTGAATTTAGGACGATTCGTTTGATACCATTTCGCTGCAAGAATACATGACTCTGTTCCATATGGGTTCATTGGATTAGGGTCCGAAAGTAACTGTTCAACCCCTTTCACAAATGATAAAAGCGTGGATCCGAAGGACCAGTTGTCCAATGTCTTGACACATACGTGTCCTCCGTCTTCCGGGATCATTATATTCGGATGGAAGATCGGTGTAAGCCAACGTGCTCTAGGCCGCTCATATGGATATTCCTGAGATATGGACATCATGAAAGAATGATCGCTTCTCATCTCATCCTCTGATATCCTAACAGAAATGTTTGACAGGCCGATACGTATCTCGATCGGAAACTGAACATCGTCTTTAACAAATGGTATCCTCAGATTCAGATAATCATTGAGGTCGTTGATCTCGTTGTTTATCCTCCTTATTAGGACCGGCCTTACAAGCCCCATATCACATTCCGCCTTCTGGATCCGGGATCATTTCGATCACGTCATCCTCGGAAATATTGATCTCATTGACGGTCTGACTTTTGTTGAGTAGCTTGGAACCTTTCCTTAGAACATATGCTCCAGCATTCTTTCCCCAATATTCTGCTGCAGTATCGATGATATCTTCAACCGATTCGTATGATTCCAACTCCATCCTTATCGAAGAATTGTTGAGCGTGTTAACCACAGTTATCCTTACTGTCATTTAGATCCCCCATTATCATGATTTGGACAACAGGGATCGATAGATAACTCATATGTATCCATGCTCCCGGTCTCTCCATTATAATACATGACGTTATGGATGCACATATCCTTTCTGCCAGATAATATCTTCATCGCTTCACGCACCTGTGCAGCCGCAATTATCGATGTGGTCGTTATCTCTGATGCTGTTTTAGGTTGGAATAACATGCCATTCCCCGTGCATGAGAAACGTTGATCCAAGATCTGCATATGGCTGCAGTTCATCATACACTCCATGCACGCGGTATCTGATAGTATCACCTGTACCTTACCCCTGAATCCATCCGTCGCTCCGTCTATATATGGCACTTTGTGATATTTTGCATGGGAATTTACATGAAGCCTTGCAGAAATATTATCTAAACATCCAAAGATTATATCATAATCCCACGATTCAAGATCTTGGACCTTGGATACCACTGACGTCAAATTTACATCTGGATTTAACTCGGCTGCTCTTTTTACAAGAATGTTGGATTTGAGGGTGCCTTGATCATCGGTGTCTCTAAAAAATAGGCAACGACTCAAGTTAGAAACTACGATCTGATCCATATCAACAACTGTAATATTACAAAATCCTGCCAAGGCCATGCATTTTACTACCTCATTGCCTAATGCCCCGGCTCCTACGACCAAACATTTGGCATCATGCAACCTATCCACATCTAGCCAGCTTATACGTCTCATCCTATCATAACGATCACTGTCATATTCCCTTACCCTCATACATGACAATGGTCATACCGCAATAATAATTTTAATACAGTGAAGACGATGAAGTGGCCATGGTCTCACTTCCTGAACACGATCACTGCAAGAATTGCGGCGACCCTGTACCATTTGACATGGAATACTGCTGCATGGAATGCTACAATGAATATCAGAAGAGACAAAAAAAGGAAAAAAAGAAAGAAATGATGTTCTGGGGCATAGCCTGTCTCAGTGTAGTGGTGATAATCATTGTAGCATTACTGTTGAAGTAATGCGTCCAGTGTTGACGAGACATCGTGAACACGTATTATATCGGCACCTGCCTTGGCCGCCAGCTTGGCAGCTTCCAAACTTGCATCATCACGACTGATTCCAGGGAATGCCTTTTCCAAGAATCTTTTTCTCGATGCTCCGACAAGAACAGGATATCCTCTCACAAGATGGGAACAATTCTGCAACAGTTGTAGACTTTGTTCATGTGTAACGCCAAAACCTATGCCGGGATCTATGATTATGTTCTCTTTACGAACACCAGCCTCCAAAGCCGCTTCGATCCTGAATGTGAGGAAACGCTGAACTTCCGATATTATGTCCCCTTTGAAAACATCTTCCGCCAGGGTCTTTGGGTTTCCGTGCATGTACATTATGACCACTGGAACCCCTGAAGATGCGGCAACTTCCAACATCCCCTCTCCCCTCAATCCAAAGACATCATTTATCATGGAAGCACCAGCATCGATACACGCCTCTGCCACCTCTGCTTTCATGGTATCTACAGATATTGGGACATCAGTCAGCCCGGAAAGTTCTCCGATCATTGGAAGTATCCTATCCAATTCCTCATCCGCACATACTGGATACGAACCGGGACGTGTCGACTCTCCACCGATGTCAATTATATCGGCACCTTGATCGATCATTTCCAGGGCATGCGTCAAAGCATCAGCTGAATTCAAATATCTGCCCCCGTCCGAAAAAGAGTCGGGGGTGATATTCACTATTCCCATCATCAGTGGTCTGTGCCTCGAACGAGCCAAAGATTTCCAATCTGTCATCTTATCACAGGTGGCTGTCTACCAATTCCACAAGGTCTACAACCTCTACCTTCCTGTCACCTTTGGCAGATGCCAAGTTCGTCACACAGAAAGGACAGGTGGTAACGATGATATCCGCAAAGGATGCCTCATCGAGCCTAGAACCTGCAATGGCCATCGCTGTCTCTGGATAAGCGGCCCTTACTCCGCCACCTCCCCCGCAACAGTGACTTGTAGAACGGTTGTAGGCCATCTCCTTGAAATCCACCCCGGGGAATTTCTTTATTACCTCTCTCGGTGCGTCGTAGACATCGCAATGCCTTCCGAGATGACACGGATCGTGATATGTTATCCTTCCCTTCAATGGTTTTAACTTCAGGTCCTGTTTGGCAAGGAACTCGGTCATGTGAAGGACCTCGAACGGCACATCAACATATTTTGGATATTCATGCTTGAACATCCTGTAACACCCGGCACAGGACAGTATCAGTGTCTCTACGCCTTGTGCCTTTATGGCCTCGACGTTCTTCTGCATGAGTTTAGTTACCTCTGCCTGATCGACACCTACCCTTTGAAGAACAGACCCGCAACATACCTCATCCAATGTTGTATAGTCCACTCCTAACTTATCAAGTATCGAAATGGATGCGGCCGATGTCTTCTTCGATCTGTATGTGGCCGTACACCCGGCAAAGTAAGCATACTTAGCTTTGTGTGGCTTGCGGCCCAGCGTCTCTGCGACGGATTTCTTCTCATTGAATGGGTTACCATTAGAAAGAATACTGTCCACCATCGCCTTGTGCTTCGGAAGCATGTGGCCGTTCTTGACAAGGTCTGCACGGCATGTCTCAATAATATCCACGATGTTTACCTTGGAAGGACATCTTCTGACACAATCCGCACATGTTGTACATGTGTACATGTTCTCAACAACGGAATCATCGGCTTGTATGTCTCCGTGCAGAAGACCATATGTGAGCACGATACGTCCTCTCGATAGTGCTGAATCCCATCCGATCGCTTTGAATGACGGGCACACGCTCTTGCAGAATCCACACATCGTACATGTGTTGAGTGCGTTGGAAACCTCTTTGATCTTATCTGCTTTGAAATCCTTCATATGCTCTACCTTGGGTATTGTAACACTTCCGTCCATGAGTATTATGAATGTCGCATTCTTTTTCCATTTGAGTGCGGCCTTTACCGCTTCGTCAACAGATGAAAAAGGCGTAATATTTGCCGATCTTATTATCTCTGGATCTAGGTCGGTGACCGCCCAGATATCAGCCCATGTAGCGATCTCCGCCATCTTTGCCGCTTTGTGATATCCTAGTTTGTATTCTGTATCAAGATTGTTCAATACATGTTTCGGATCCTTCGATGTGGACAATTGCTTCAGGAATGTAGAATGACCTATACCTTCCCTGCACTTTGACACCATTATGATCTTGCCGCCCTCTTTGAGAGCCCATTTTCCATTATCCAATGCCTTTTGTGACTGGTAAAGATCTACATCCATTGGATATGGTGCAACCGAAATGACAACATCCGCCTTTTCTGGAATGGGTACGCAGAACACATCTTGGGCCCACTCAACGGCCTGATCGAATGCGGGGTTTAAATCTCCGGATGCGACCTTGTAAATGTGCTGATGTCTATCCAACACCATCTGGATCGAGAATATTGCCTTCCCCTTGATCACTTCGAGTGCATCCATCATATCTTCGTGAACGGGATTGCCTTTAAGAACCAATGATTGTGCCGACTTATTCATAGCAAGCTTATGATTCGCCTCGATGGTCTCATAAGAAGCGACTCCTGGAAGGAAAGATTTCCTTCCACCGGTGAATCCTGCGAAGTAATGAGGTTCAACACTGGTTATTATGACCAGACGGTCAGCCTCGACCGCGATCTTATTGACGTTCATGGGAGTGCCGTTCTTTGACTGCCCCAGATATATGCACTCGGATTTCTTTGCGTCATGCGCTATTATACGGTCCTTGAGCTCTGGATACAAAGACCCAAAAACGAAGTCGTACTCCTCTTCGGTCATGTCTCTGTGAGTTCCCGTGGCCACGAGATATCTGGCCTTTTTGAGGTCCATCCTCTTGGAAAGTGCCTGAAGCACCTTTGCTGTAGGCGTAGGACGGGTCCCATCGTTGACGATGAACACAATATCCTTTCCGCCCTCGAGAAAACTCGTAAGTGAATCGTATCCAATAGGACTATCGATAGATCTGTTGATCACATCATCAGCATTACCGCACTTGACATCCTTGGGATAGAATGTACCGATATAGGCTTCATCGGGAATCTCTGTCCTTTGAACACAATCCTTTCCGTATTTCACGTCTACAATCATTGAGACCAAACACTGAATTACGCGACCGTATTAAAGCATATTTGCGCGTGATAGGAAATAGTATTTGAACAGCAATCACATTCAAAGGAACAATGGTCTCTCTGAAAGATGTGGGTGAACGGACGCTTATCAGCAACATCAAGAAGATCATAAGACCTGCACCACAGATCGGACCCGGAGATGATGCGGCAGTAGTGAATATAACCGATAAGGTCGTAATTACGACAGATACTGTCACCATTGAGAGACACAAACCTCAGAACATGACGTGGGAACAGTTCGGATGGACGGCCGCCGCGGTCAATCTCAGCGACATAGCCAGTATGGGAGCCAGACCAGTAGGGATACTTGCTGCACTGGTATTGCCTGAAGACATGGACGAGAACGACCTTTATGACATCATGAGCGGAATGGATCAATGCGCCGAATTCTGCGATACATACATAGTGGGCGGCGATACCAAATTCGGACATGGATCCGTAACAGGTACCGCTATCGGAACCCTTGATGGAAGAGCGCCCCTGATAAGGTCCGGAGCAAAACCAGGAGATATGATCGCTGTGACCGGAAATCTGGGATCTGCCGCTGCCGGATTCTATGCGATAGAGAACGACATCGATGACGAGGAAACAACCTTTGCCCTGCTTGTGCCTGTTCCCAGAGTGGATGAAGGGATGATGATGTCAAAATCTGGTGCGGTAACCTCGTGCATGGATCTTTCAGACGGCCTTGCAGAAGCAGCCAGAGCTATATGCTCGGCTAGCCATGTAGGGATGGAGATACAGATGGAATTTCTCCCGGTACTACCTAACGTGGACGATATAGCATCCCAACTTCAAATGGACAGAAAGGACCTTATCCTATACTGGGGTGGGGACTACGAACTCCTGTTCACATTCAAAAAGGAAAAAATAACCGATCTTTACAAAGCCGGCCTCGCCTTCTCCATCATAGGAATGGTAACCAACGAGGATGGCCCGTACATATTGGAAGATGGCAAAAGGACAATGATGAAAAATGGCCAATATTAACCCAAGCATCGAGGCCAAATACTACCACCGCGACGGAGACATATATGTCTGTGACCTGTGCCCCCATAGGTGCAGGATACCTGTAGGCGGTCTGGGAAAATGCAATGCTAGGAAAGGCGAAGAGAATTTCCTTTCCGCTTACAGTTACGGCAGAGTATCTTCGATATGTGTAGACCCAGTTGAGAAAAAACCACTTTACCACTTCTATCCTGGAAGCATGGTCTTTTCCATCGGAGGGATCGGATGCAACATGTCCTGTAAAAATTGTCAGAACTATGCGATATCACTCTCTCCCACCGGGAAAAAACGCACAACATACGAAGACCCAGAAGAGATAGTAGCACTCTGCAGAAAAGAAAAGATGGACGCTATTGCGTTCACATACAACGAACCCATGATCTGGTACGAATATATACTGGACATAATGAGGTGCGACCCAGATCTCAAATGCATTATCGTAAGTAACGGGTTAGTGAACGAAGAACCCCTCAGAGACCTTTGTAAAGTAAGCGATGCTATGAATATCGATATCAAAGGCTTCACCGATGAATTCTATATGAAGATCTGCGGAGCACATTTGGAAGATGTGCTAAGATCTGTCAAAATAATATTCGAGGAAAAGGTCCATGTAGAATTGACCTATCTTGTGATACCGGGCCTTAATGACTCAAACAAAGAAGTAGAAAAATTCTGTATCTGGGTAAGGGATAATCTATCACCAAATGTACCTGTGCATTTCACAAGATTCCATCCCGACTTCGAGATGCTAGATATACCGATCACACCGATAGAAACGGTATTGGAATGTCAGAATATCGCAGAGAACTGCGGATTGAATTATGCTTATGTCGGCAATGTAATTACAGATGATGCTTCTGACACTTATTGTCCGGAATGTGGAACTGCTGTGATAAAGCGCATAGGCTACTTGGTGAACATTGTAGCACTGGACGGCATGAGATGCTCCTGCTGTAAGACCAAACTTCCCATCATACGCTGACCAAGAATAGCGGATTTCCTACCAATACTAGTATGACCGCCACCAATGTCAAAGGTATCATAAATGGCACCATAGGCGTCACCCATATCCTTGTATGCCCTGCATTCTCCAAACGATCGTATATGTCCTTTGGGTCGTCTGGCACATCACATTTTGCCAACTCTCCGTTTTCAAAATCATACATAGGCCAAACGTGAGAATTTCTTGCCTCTCCGATGTCCATCATATAACCAATTGCCATGCCTTTGCCCTTATCCCCCCTCAAAGAATTCAAAACAAGATAATAGACGCAAAGAAGGACCACTAAGAAAGCTCCGATGAAAAGAGAGGAGATCGCGAATGTGAATATGTCACTCAACAAATTTCCGGGAACGGATATGACAGGTAAAAAGAACATACTGGGATATATGGGAAACAACATTGCCAGGCAGATCAAACATTTTGTATCGGCACCTCCCTGAAGTATGCCAAAAATGTACATCCCTGCGAAGACGATATAACTCAAAGGTACGGAAACCCATGCCACAAGATACGGATTGCCTAAACCGTACATATTATACAAAGGCAAGATGAATAATATCGCCATGATGAAATAAAAGGGTACCAACAATTTATCAGAATCCACAAAAAGATCGATCAATATCATGAATGAACCTATAGCCAGACAAATATATTCCCACCTAAGTTCATCCTCAATTATACACATGATCGTAAAGCCAATTATTCCGGCAGAACCCAGTATCATCCAATGTTCATCGGATACTTCACGTTCTTTCCAATCACTTATGCTTGCTGATACCATCACAACAAGCATTACTGCAAAAAGAACAAAAAATATCCAATCCGTTTCCATGTCTCTCCCCTACCCATCAATACCATTTTATGTTAAAATGGCTTGCCCGTAGACCAATGAGGTCAAAGAGGGCAATTATCGCACTTTCCATTATGGCTCTTCTTGCCACAATAGTAGTGTGCCCTATCGCTACTGCTGACGCTACTGACGAAAGTGATGTAAGCCTCATAAGTACAAGTGAGAAATTTGAGATAGAGTCCTCGTACACATACGTTCTTTATGTAATCGTAGCAAACAATCTGGAGTACCAAGAGGATCCTAGTTTATCCAATCAACGTTGGATATCGATCACTATCGAATCCGTGGACAATGTGACTGGTGTATCCAGTGAGAATAATTTCATACTTGCAGGGCAGGAAACAAAGGAGCTGACGATCACCCTCACAGCCGATAGATATTCATCCTCGGGTACATTCGATCTTGTTATATCGCTTCAGATACAGTCCCTTGATTCGGACGACACTACAATAGTATACAATGAATATACATTCCAGATGACTGTATCCTCATCCCTGGACGACGGAGAGAGTTATAACAAGATCATAGGTATATTCGTCAATCCTTTTCCAAGTCCCTTTAACAGCCCTCTCGCGACCGCTGTGATATCCTTCTTCATCGCATTGATTATCGGAATGATAATAATAATGATAGTCGCACCTATTTTGATGAAGATCATCTTCCACGGCTACACAAAAGAGGAAAGGAAGAAGTACAGAAGAAGTCTCGAGAAATTCCTATCTCTCATCGCAATACTATATTCAATAGATCTTTCATTGGCCATATACGGAGCGCCAGTCGATGTAATATCGACCTTCAAAACTTGGAGCTACGTGCTATACATATGCCTAGGGGCGACAATAGCCTGGAATCTGTACAAGGCATTCATAACATACACATTGACCAGGATCCACAATGAGATCGTACTTGGTGATGTGGATGACCTATATCCCGACGAACCCAGCGATCTTGAGCCGCTATTCCATCTGATAGGAAAGATCATAATATCCCTAGTTGCCGTCGCAGCGATATTAACGAGTTTTGGATTCGACATGGCAGCTGTCATAACAAGCGCCGGATTGGTCACCCTTGGAATCACATGGGGTGCACAGAGTGTTCTGAACCAGTTCTTCAGCGGAATCGTATTACTGACAACACGTCCATTCAAAACGGGTGATCTGGTACAAGTCGGGACCAGCGAAAAAACTTACAAGGTCAAGAAGGTCAGTGTCATGAACACGACCTTCGAGAACTGGGCCAATGAGGATGTGATCATCATGCCCAACAACTCGGTCGCATCATCTGCGATAACGAATCTGACCGGCAAAAGCCTGGTCTACAAGATACACGTCTTCATGACCGTTGCATACGGAACAGACCTGGACAAAGCCAAACAGATAATGTTGGACATCGGAAGAACCCACGCGGAAGTCATCATCGATGGTTCGGTAGAACTCCCCTACGTAAGAGTGACCGCATTCCAAGATTCCTCCATACAGATAAGATTGACCGTCTATGTCAAAGATTATAACAACTACTCCAAAGTCGGGGCTGAACTTGGTGAAGAGATCTACAAGAAATTCATGGCAGAGGGCATAAACATACCCTACCCACAAATGGACGTCCATGTAGACTATGTACACAACGACGGATAAACCCCTTCTCAGACATTTTTGTTTATAATCTTCGTTTATTGTTTTCGAAGAGATGCTCACGCTTAATAAGAGTTTATATAGTATAATTTGGGTTATCCGCAACAGATTTACGAAAAACGAAAATCTGACGAAGTACGGTGACAAAAATGATAGACAACCTTGACAAACACATCCTGGAGATCATGAAGAAGGACTCCAGGTGCCCGTTCGTAGAGATAGCCAGCCAATTAGGTGTATCCGAAGGGACGGTAAGAAGCAGGGTACACAGGATGACAGAAGAAGGTATAATCCGCGGATTTACCATTAAAACAAGCTCGAAGAATGTCAAAGCACTTGTAGAGATAAGGATTGACGTCAACACAGACACCGAAGCTATTGCAAAAGAACTTGCTGGGTATGAAGGCGTTACTGAAGTATTCGAAGTCACCGGAGATCAAGATATAATCGCCATAGTTGATGTGGAGTCATCCCAGAACCTTAATGAGATAATAGAAAGGGTCCGCCGTTATGACAATATATTGAGTACTCGTACTCGTCTTATCCTCAAAGAACATTTCGGAGATAGTTAAGATGTTCAAAGGCACGTCGACCGCGATCATCACCCCGTTCTCCAAGAACGGATCTGTAGATGAGGACAGTCTCAGAAGATTGGTGGATTTCCAGGAAGAGAATGGAGTGAACACACTAGTACCCTGCGGATCAACAGGAGAATCAGCTACACTTTCCCACGAAGAACACGTGCATGTAATCCAGATCGTGATGGACCAGGTCAAAAGAGCAAAGGTCCTAGCAGGAGCAGGCAGCAATTGTACGTCTGAAGCAGTTATGCTGAGCAGAAGAGCAGAGGACCTAGGGGCTGATGGCATATTGTCCATATCACCTTACTACGTCAAGCCCACGCAAGAAGGCATATACCAACACTACAAGACAATAGCCGAAGCGATTGACATACCTCTTGTACCTTACAATGTACCTGGAAGAACGGGATCCAACATCGACGCGGACACCACGTTGAGATTGGCGAACATAGATAACATCATTGCAATAAAGGAAGCAAGCGGTAATCTTTCGCAAATCGAAAAGATTATTAGGAACAGACCCGAAGGTTTCGAGGTCCTTAGCGGTGACGATGCACTAACCTACACCCTTATGTGTAAGGGGGCCGACGGGGTTATCTCCGTTGCGTCGAATTGCTGCCCAGATAAGGTCTCCAATATGGTAAATCTGCTCATGGAAGACAAGAAAGCAGAAGGCGAAGCGATAGACAAATATCTGCATCCTCTTTTCGTTGCACTATTCGTAGAATCGAATCCGATACCTATAAAATACATAATGGAAAGACTCGGATATGGGAACGGATGCCCACGTCTTCCTCTTCTTCCCATATCGGAAGAAGCAAAGAAGAAGATAGACCCTGTCTTGAAACAAATGGGTCTCTGAGTTGATAAAATGATAAATGTCGTCGTAGGGGGCGCGACAGGCAAATTGGGAAGCCTGGTCTGCGAACTGATTATTGGATCCGAAGATATGAACCTCTCCGGTACTATCGTCTCGGCCTCTGGTGGAAACATAGGTAAAGAACTGTACCCCGGTATCATAGCTAGAGGGCCTGATTCTCTCAAAGAACTGCTCAAGGATGCTGATGTTTATGTGGACCTAACCACACCCTCGGCAGCATCCAAGATACTCGTGGATATCCCGAATACGGGGGCTAACATCGTCCTCGGAACCACTGCTGTGCCAAAGGATATCATCGACGAGATGTCTGCTAATGTTGCCAAAAACAACACCTCGGCACTCATCTCAGCTAATTTCGCCGTCGGAGTGAACGTATTCTGGAAGATGTGCGAGATCATGGCAACATATCTCGATGATTACGACATCGAGGTTATAGAAGCGCACCACAGCGCCAAAAAGGATGCCCCCTCAGGTACCGCTATGGAAGCAGTAAAAAGACTCCAGGCGGCAACCGGCATTGAGAAGACAGTATGCGGGAGGGAAGGTGTCACCGGTCCGAGACAAAAAGAGATCGGTATCCACTCCATCCGTGCCGGTGACATCATCGGTGACCATACGGTGATCTTCGCAAAGAACATGGAGCGCTTGGAACTGACACATAAGGCCATATCTCGCGAGGCTTTGGCGAGAGGATGTGTCACATCGATAAGATGGATGGCCTACAAGAAGGACGGAAAGGTCCACAGCATGAACGAGGTGTTAGACCTATGATCACAGTCATGAAATTCGGAGGCACAAGCGTAGGGTCTCCAGAAGCATTGAAGAGAGTTGCAAGTATAATAATCAACAGCGAAGGCCAAAAAGTGGTTGTAGCATCAGCGATGTCTGGTGTGACCAATTTCCTTGTGAGTGCCGCTGAAACAGCAAACGAGAAGGAAAAAGAAAAGGTAATTGATGATTTCAATGAGAAACATCTAGATGCCGCCAAGAAACTCTTCAACGAAGAGCAACTGGCTGCGTTCATGAAAGAATACAATATCAGGTTCGATAAGTTCAGGAAACTGATCATGAACAAGAAGGCAGCAGAGGACCCCTTCTACAAGGATAATGTATCCTCTCAGGGAGAAAGGTTCTCCACCCTCATACTTGCACATGTGTTGAAATCCATGGGACAAAAGGCAATCGCAATGACCTCCGAAGATTGCGGCATAAGCGCGGAAGGAAGGCCTTTGAACGGAAGCGCCATGTTGAGCAAAACGGAAACGCTGATGACCATGAAGCTCAAACCTGTCGTCGAAAACAACATAATACCCGTGATCACCGGGTTCTATGGAATAAACGATGAGGGGAAGGTCCTGACCTTCGGAAGAGGTGGCTCAGATTATTCCGCTGCGGTGGTAGCAAATGGTCTCAATGCAGATATGCTTGAGATCTGGACAGATGTGAACGGTTTCATGTCAGCAGACCCAAGGGTGATACCCGATGCGGTAAGCATTGACGAAATGAACTACGCAGAAGCTGCAGAACTGGCATATTTTGGCGCCAAGGTGCTCCACCCCAGAACGATAGAGCCTGTTAGGATGAAGCATATCCCTCTCAAGGTGAAGAACTCGTTCAAACCTGAAGACCCGGGAACACTGATACATCATCTAAAGAAAAAGACAGACGAAATGCTGAAAAGCGTGGCTGTAAAAACAGACCTATCCATCATATCGATAAGTTCCGCAGAGATAGCATACAGGCCAAAAATGGTCGCTAGGATCATCGAGAAGATGTCCGAGAACGACGTAATCATCTATTCAATATCAACATCACTTTCCACAGTAGCGTTCCTGATACACAACAACGATGTCAAGATGACAATGATGAAGTTGAACACACTGGAACCAGGTGACATTGAGAGAATAGAAGTGAAGAGCGATGTTGCACTGGTTTGCGCCGTTGGGGACGACCTGCTATCAAGATGTGGAGTATCTGGAGATATCTTTACTGCTGTGAAAGAAGCAAGGGCGAACGTCGAGATGATATCCGAAGGGGCATCTGATGTTTCACTCAACTTCGTGGTTCCGATGTTCAGAGTGACAGAAGTAATCAAGATACTCCACAAGAAATTCGTAGGTGAAAACATATGAGGGATTTCGAAGGAAAGAGCGGAATCATGATGTTCGGCGGAATGCCAGTAACAGAAATCGCTGATAAGTTCGGCACGCCAGTATACGTCACCGACGAACAGATGCTCAGAGAGAACTATAGGAATCTATACGGTGCATTCTCGAAATACATGAACACCAAGATACATTATGCCTGCAAGGCTAACACCAGTTTGGCCATACTAAGCATATTGAATCAAGAAGGCTGTGGCATTGATGCGGTGTCTGTAGGAGAGGTTATGACCTGCATCAAAGCAGGAATTCCCCCTGAGCGCATAATGTACACTGGTGTAAACGTAAGTAACGCCGAACTCAAAGCCGTAACCGACATGGGTGTGATGATAAACGTCGATTCCAGATCTGAATTGGAAAGACTGTCGAAGATCAACAAAAACCTCCCCATCTCATTCCGTGTGACCCCGGGGGTTGGCTCTGGACACAGTGATAAGGTCATAACAGGCAAAAAAGGCTCCAAATTCGGAATACCCAAGGAAGAGGTCATACAAACATACCTCAGAGCAAAGGAACTTGGATTCAATATCAAAGGCATACATGCACACATCGGCTCCGGAGGACAATCGGTAGAACCCTTCATGGAAATGATGGATGTGCTTACCGATACCGTGAACGAACTGAAGGAGAACGGCATAGAACTGGAGTTCATAGACATGGGCGGAGGCATCGGCGTCCCCTATAGAATGAATGAGGAAGAGATGGACCTCGATGAACTGGCCATGAATGTGACCGATATCATAACCGAGAACACCGATATCAAGACGATCATCCTAGAGCCCGGAAGATACATCATATGTGATTCCACCATACTTCTAACAAGGTGTGTCGACGTCAAGGATGCGGGGACCAAGAAATACATCGGCGTGGACGCTGGCTTCAACACGCTCATCCGTCCGGCAATGTATGATTCCTATCACTACGTCGCCATAGGGAACAGATTCGGAAAAGCGGCGACCGATAAATACGATATCGCCGGGCCCATATGCGAATCTGGGGACTTCCTTGCACATGACAGGGCACTGCCTACACCCGAGGAAGGAGATGTCGTTGTCGTGTACAATGCGGGAGCGTATGGATTCACCATGTCAAGCAACTATAATTCGAGACCTCTCTGTGCAGAAGTGCTGGTAAACAACGGCAAGGCGGATCTCATACGCGAAAAGGAGACCGTCGAAGAACAGTGGAGACACCAGATTATACCCAAGAGGCTCATAAAATGATCTTCTGGAAATACCATGGCATCGGCAATGACTTCATCTTATTGGACGGCTCCAAAGGAGACCTGAGTATAGATACGGAATTCTGCAAGAAGTATTGCGACCGCAACTTCGGCATTGGGGCAGACGGAGTGCTCTATCTCCTACCAGGGGAAGGGACCGACATAACCATGAGGATAATCAACGCCGACGGTTCCGAAGCAGAGATGTGCGGCAACGGCATCAGATGCATAGCCAAACATGCATACGATTTCAACATAGTGAAAAAAGAAGAATTCACCATCCATACACTCGCCGGAAACATGAAGGCGAAGCTTAACATAGAGAATGGAAAGGTCTCTACGGTGCAGATAGACATGGGCGCCCCCATACTGGATGCGAAAAAGGTCCCGATCAATGCAGATGGAAGGTTCCTAGATCAACCGTTCCAAGCAGATGGCATAAGATTCAAAGCAAATGCCGTATCCATGGGAAATCCCCATTTCATAACATTCTCGGACCTTTCCAACGAGCAGGTCAGAAGATTGGGACCCATCATAGAATGCCATCCATTCTTTCCCAAGAAGACCAACGTCGAATTCTGCAAGATAAAGGATGGAAAAATATACATCACCGTATATGAGAGGGGTGCGGCATGGACCCTGGCCTGCGGGACAGGGGCGTGTGCCACAACAACCGCTGCAGCGATCAATGGATTGGTGCCTTTCAATGTGCCGATCGATGTTCACCTACCCGGAGGATGGCTAAAGATAACGGTCGACAAGGACCTTACTTATGTACTCATGGAAGGGCCAGCAGAACTAGTTTACGAAGGAAAACTCAATTAAGTGATATCATGACCAAATTCGAACAATCGGAAAGACTCCAAAAATTACCGCCTTATCTGTTCGTAAGGCTGGAAGAACTCACTGCTTCCAAGAAGAAAGAGGGATGGGACCTCATCGATTTCGGCATAGGGGACCCTGATCTTCCAACGCCAGAACCTATCGTCGATGCATTGAAAAAGGCCGTAGAGATCAATTCCAATCAAAAGTATTCGTCATCCCAAGGAGAAAAAGACCTTAGAGTGGCAGTGGCCAAATGGTACAAGAAAAGATTCGATCTGGATATCGATCCTGATAAGAATGTTTGCATAACCATAGGTTCTAAAGAAGCGATATTCAACATATCTCAGGCATTCGTGAACTGCGGTGAAACAATAATCGCTCCAAGCCCCGGATACCCAGTTTACTCTGGAGCTTCGACCCTGTTCAATGAAGCCAAATGCGTTCTGGTACCTCTAAAGGCGGAGAACAACTGGCTCCTTGATATGAATGAATGCCCCAAAGGGGCGAGGATGTTGTATATCAACTATCCGAACAATCCCACCGGAGCGACATGCGACAAGAAATACCTGAAAAATGTGTATGACTGGTGCGAGAAGAACAAGACCATCCTTTGCTACGATAACGCCTACTCGGAAATGTGCTATGACGGTTACAAGGCCCCCTCGATACTTGAGATCGGCCCTGATGCCATAGAATTCGGATCGTTCTCCAAGACATTCAATATGACCGGATGGAGACTCGGATACGCCGTCGGTCATCCAGACCTCATCGCGGGATTGAAGAAATGCAAAGGACAGATCGATTCAGGAGCGCCCATATTCATACAGAAGGCCGCCATCGCAGCACTTGAGATGTATGGACCAAATGGAGAGATCCCTCAAGTCGTCCAGAACAGCATGAAGGAATATGCACTCAGAAGGAAGGTGCTCGTGGACGGTCTGAGAGAACTAGGGTACGAAGTTACCATGCCCAAAGGGACCTTCTATATCTGGTTCGACTGTGGAATGCCCTCGTTCGATTTCACAGCAAAGATGGTGGACCTCGGCATCGTCGTAACACCTGGATCCGGATTCGGTGAATCTGCGGAAGGATACATCAGGATGACCGTGACCGAACCTGTCGAAAGGATCAAAGAAGCACTCGCCAGAATGAAGAGAGGCAGTTATCTTTAAACTTGAAGGGGGAATTCCCCCTGAAACCACTTAAAAAAGATCTTTTTTATTAAAATTCTACGATGACTCACTTGTAAGAATCGATATGTGACTGAATGGATGCGACCAATTTCCCTATGTGTATCCCGTCCACAAAAGAATGGTGTACCTGCACTGAGAACGGCATCACCGTTCTTCCGTTCTTTTCATAGTATTTTCCCCAATCGAACATGGGGACCGCATTATCCTTCTTACCTGAATCTGTATGAGATATGTGAGTGTAAGACACCCAAGGCATCGATGAAAAAACAAATACATCGTTACTAGGCGACCCAGTGAAATATTCCTTCTGATCCTTTATAACATCCGACGCCGCAGATATGTATTCGCACATAGAATCATGCATTGGGACCTTTATCACCTTGAATAGGTCTTCGCCGTCCTCGATGTATGTGAACATCGTTCCTATCCTTTCATAAAGAACGACCTTTCCATCCAAAAACCGATATCTGAACTCTTCGATCCCATTTGCACATTCAGCGACCGTGTGAACGAACGCCAGCGTGAATGAGATGTCCCTTCTTCTGACCATTTGGAGGAAATCTGTTATATCGAGATCTAATGTCACACAGTATTGAGGTTGAACACAGTCCCTGAACGCGGCACAGTGTTGAGAGCGTTTCCAATTCTTTGTATCGATCTCGATATATTTTGACGTGCTTATATCAATCATCTGCCTTGAAGACCTTTTTGGACTGCTTCAACGCTTCTATCACAGGCATGGGCTCTCTCAGAAGGAATGCCTCGAGCGCCCCTCCCCCTGTACTCAGATAGGACATCCTGTCTGCATAGTCGAACTTCTCAGCCGCCCCTGCGGTGTGTCCTCCTCCAATGACAGAAAGCCCCTTGCTATTGACCATGGCCTCCATCAATGCCCTTGTACCAACCTCGAAACCGGGTTTCTCGAACATTCCTGCAGGACCTGACATGAAAGAGGTCTGAGATGATTCGATGACCTTCTGGAACTTCTCGATGGATTGATCTCCTATGTCCAAAGCAGGTTCGGGAGTTGGCATGTCACCTATGTTGACGGATACACGCTTTCCGTTCCTTTCGACCGCCACATCCACAGGCAGCAAGATATGAGAACCGTATTTGGAAATGACCGCTCTGGCAGTATTGATGTTCTCGGGAGTGAGCTCTTCCTTCAAAATGGCACTACTGGCCTCACCGATATCCACCCCCCTGGCATATAAGAATGCGTTACCGGCCAGACCGACTATGATCACCGTGTCGGCCATATCATGCTCCATCACCACATCGATCATATGCGGCACATCACCGAACTTGGCCCCTCCAAGAATGAATACTGAGGGACGACGAGGGTTATTGAATATGGATTGAAGGGCATAGAGTTCTCTGGCCATCAATCTTCCAGATGCAGAGGGGACCTTTATCTGGAATCCAACAAGGGAACATTGGGAACGGTGGGCGGCTCCGAAAGCATCACACACATAGTAATCGATCAAAGGCGTCAACTCTCTTACGATCTCGCCCTCGGCATGGACATACATGTCCAACTCCTCGCTCTCTGAGTCTATCTCCCTGACATTCCCCAAAAGAAGGACCTGTCCGGGTTCCAATGCTTTGATCGCCTTCTTGGCCTCATCGCCGATGACATCATTGACGTATTTCACCGGTATATTGAGATTTCTCGAAAGCTTCTTTGCGTGCTGCTCCAGGCCTATGCAATCCCACTTTCCTTTCCTTGATTGGTGTGCCAGGATCACGAGTTTGGCCCTTTTGCCAATAAGTTCCCTGACCGTAGGGACTATCGACCTTATCCTGACATCGTTTATTATCTCCAATTTATCCTTCGATATGGGGCAATTGATATCCACCCTCAAAAGGACGGTCTTGTCCTTGAAATCAAAGTCATCGAGCGTGTAAAAGTCGTGTTGCGTGTTCATCACCCTTTGTTGGGGATGTGCATGGAATCATTGGTCTTCTTTACAGACCTCGCCACATCCTCATCCAACTTGCACATTGATCTTATACAATCTACATTCTCTGGAACAACATCGGATTCCTGATGGACGCCCTGATAGTAGTAGAGCTTGTTGCCGACCACCTTGACACCGTCCTCCCAGATCACGATCTCATACATGTCGGACCTGTCCCTGCCGATATCTCTTGCCATCTCCATGACCTCTGCTGTGGTCTTTATCCCGTCCTTGCTCTTGACCATCCTGACCCTGGGAGAGGACCTGAAGACGTTCAGTACCTCTTCTGTGGTCGTCTCTCTGGAAAGCTCAACGACGACGGTATGCATATGCATCAGAGTTGTGGATGCCTTCACTGCCATGGTGTTTATGTTGAGCCACGGCATTATGCTCTGCACATCCGGACCATGATGGGTGGGAAGCTTGACCGAGGGCTCCAATCCGTTGATGGGGCCGGTGACACTGTCTCCAGGATCGGCCGCTCTTCTGACGATCGTAACGTAAATGTTCTTGATCTTGAATTCCTTGTCTATCGGGAAAAGGGTCCTGAGAAGACCTGTTGTATTGCAAGAGACGACACGCGAGAACTGGGCGCCCCATGATTCACTGTAATTGGCAGTGGAATTGAACGATATGCCTGTAAGCCCGTGGTCCTCGCCTCCCTGGAATATTCCTTTGATTCCAGCTGCGGCATACTCCGCCTTATACTGTTCACCAAAATCACCTGGTGTACAGTCCACCATGATATCGATCCTATCGTAAAGGTCTTTGATGGTTCCAGCATATTTCACATTAGCTTTATTGAATGCATCAACGCTCGTTTCTGGAATGTAAACATCGAACCCTTTCTCTATGGCCATCAGTGTCTCGAAGTTGGGCCTTGTCTTGGTGACCCCCACGACCTCCATGTCCTTCTGGAGACTGACCGCTGTGGCAACTCTTTTTCCAATGGTTCCGTATCCGTTAATCCCGACCTTTACTTTCGCCATATAGTTTCCCTGCATAGGTCAAATGGTCTACCCATAAAATAATCTTACGTGACTCGCACGCGACAAATTATTAACGGAACAGCCAATACTACCCCGAGGATTCCAAATGAAAGGATCTAGAGCACTGCTGAAAATGCTGGAGGACAGAGATGTAGAATACGTCTTCGGATATCCCGGAGCCACCGTCATTCCTATCTATGACGAGATCATAGATTCGTCCGTAAGGCATGTACTCGTCAGACACGAGCAGTGCGCCGCGCACATGGCAGATGCCTATGCCAGGGCCTGTGGGATACCTGGTGTCTGTCTATCCACCAGCGGTCCTGGTGTCACCAACCTTATAACCGGTGTCGCCACCGCATATGCAGATTCGTCGCCTATCATAGCCTTGACCGGACAGGTCGGAACTGGATCGCTGGGACTCGGTGCCTTCCAAGAGATAGATGCATACAGTCTGATGATGCCAGTCACAAAACATAACTATCGTGTTCTGAGCCCAGAGAAGCTACCGCATATACTCGCAGAAGCCTGGGACATATGCCAGACAGGCAGACCTGGACCTGTCCACATAGATCTTCCCGTCGATCAGCTTAATGCTGAGCTGGATGAGAGATTGCTTACCGAGGAATATGGCATCAAACCCATAAGGACGGATGTCTCTGAATTGGGTCAGGCCGTCAAATGGATCCGTGAAGCGAGACAACCGGTCATGATGGTCGGGGGCGGTGCCATAACCGGAAATGCCAGTAAAGAGGTCATAAGACTTGCTGAATTGACGAATATACCTGTTGTCACACCGATGATGGGGATAGGCATCATTCCATGGGACCATCCGCTTAACATGGGGCCGCTGGGAATGCATGGCAGGATGCCGGCGCTCGATGCATTCAGCCATGCGGACCTGATCATCGCCATAGGGACAAGATTCTCTGACAGGACATACAGTCCACACACGGCCCCAGGTGAAAAATGCAGGGTCATCCACATCGATATAGATGCCACCGAGTTCGGCAAGCACAACCGTGAGTCCGTCAACCTTCTATGCGATGCAAAGAAAGGGACACAGTTGCTTATCGACGCATTGAGCGGATACTCGGACCAACACACGACCTGGGACAGGACCGTGGAAGAATACAGGAAGCGCTGCTGCTGCAATTGCAACCTCGACGCTGATCCCATAAATCCGAGAAGGGTCATGTACGAGATAAACAAGCTCATCGACGACGATATGATCATAACAACGGATGTCGGACAGAACCAGATGTGGGCGATGCATCATCTCCACATAAAGAACCCAAGACAGTTCATTTCTTCTGGAAGCATGGGCACAATGGGATTCGGACTTCCTTCCGCACTCGGAGCGAAGGCCGCAAAACCGGAAAAGAATGTCATGACGATAGTCGGGGACGGAGGACTCCAGATGGTCATACAGGAACTTGCCACATCGGTCGCAGAGGATTTCCCCGTCGTCATATGCCTGTTGAACAACGGATGGTTGGGGATGGTCAGACAGCATCAGAAATTCTTCTGGAACAAACGCTACAGCGGTGTCGAACTTGATGCAGACCCAGACTTCTGTATGATAGCGAAGGCGTACGGTGCCAAAGGCATACGCGTCGAAAAACCGGGAGAGATCGGCGATGCCCTTAAAGAGGCATTGGACTGCGGAAAGACATGTCTTGTCGATATACCTACGGACTGTGAGGCCGATATAACCCCGATGATCCCTGGAAACAGATCGGCCAACATCATCAAGGGTGACTGCTCTTACTAAATCACTTAACGGGACGGTCGATGACCGTCCCATTTACCTTTTTCTTCTGTAATACTTTTAATGGATGACGTTAATCCGGTCTCAGAAGGTTCATTGTATGAAAGGATCAAGAGCACTGCTAAAAACGCTCGAGGACAGGAACGTCGAAACCATGTTCGGCTACCCGGGAGGAGTAGTCATCCCGATATACGACGAGATACTCGACTCCTCGATCAGGCACGTGCTTGTAAGGCACGAGCAGTGCGCCGCACACATGGCGGATGCCTATGCCAGGGCCTGCGGGATACCGGGTGTTTGCCTCGCCACCAGCGGTCCGGGGGCGACCAATCTCACAACTGGTATCGCCACCGCATATGCAGACTCCTCCCCGATGCTCGCCATAACAGGACAGGTGGGAACTGGCTCCCTCGGCCTTGGTGCCTTCCAAGAGGTCGATGCGTACAGCCTGATGATGCCTATCACAAAACACAACTTCCGTGTTCTGGACATCGACAAGATGCCGAACACCATAGCCGAAGCTTGGCAGATCTGCCAGACAGGCAGACCTGGACCCGTCCACATAGACATACCAGTGGATCAGGTCAATTCACAGATAGATGAGAGACTCATAAACGAGGCCGAACACAGCATCAAACCTCTAGCGACCGATATATCTGGACTCCAGGAAGCAGCAGATTGGATAAGAATGGCCAACCGGCCTGTGCTCATGATCGGAGGAGGAGTGATAACTGGTAACGCCTGTGCAGAGGTCCAGAAATTGGCAGAGATGACCAACACCCCCATCGTGACACCGATGATGGGAATAGGTGCTGTCCCTTCAAAACATCCCCTCAACATGGGACCCCTGGGTATGCATGGAAGGCTCAGCGCTCTCGAGGTCTTCAAGAATTCCGATCTCATAATCGCGATCGGCACCAAGTTCTCGGATAGGACATTCAGCGCTCATACGGATCCGGCAAGTTGCAAGGTCATACACATAGACATAGACGCGACCGAATTCAGCAAACATATCAACCATCCGTCCATCAATCTGCTTTGCGATGCAAAAATAGGAACACAGATGCTCATAGAAGCACTCGGTGGGTATACTGATAACCATGCTCAGTGGAACGCGAAGATCAGAGAGGCGAAGAAAAGATGTCCCTGTGATTTTGACTACGGATGCTCCCCTATTGTGCCCCAGAAGGTCATGCATGAACTCAACAAATTCCTGGACAAGGACATCATAGTTACTACCGACGTCGGACAGAACCAGATGTGGGCGATGCACTACCTTGACATAAGACGCCCGAGACAATTCATATCCTCAGGAAGTTTCGGAACGATGGGATTCGGATTGCCCTCGGCCATAGGTGCCAAGGCCGCAAAGCCCGAATCCAAGGTGGTCACCGTTACCGGAGATGGTGGACTTCTGATGGTCATACAGGAACTGGCCACATCTGTCGCCGAGGACCTGCCTGTCGTCATCTGCCTACTGAACAACGGATGGCTCGGAATGGTCAAGCAGTGGCAGAATCTGTTCTGGAATTCAAGATACAGCGAAACCAAGCTTGATGCCGACCCAGACTTCGTAAAGGTCGCCGAGGCATTTGGAGCCAGAGGCATACGTGTAGAAAGGCCAGGCGAGATCGCCGATGCGTTCAAACAGGCATTCGAATGTGACAGGACATGTCTCGTCGAGATCAAGATCGATCCCGAAGAGAATATAACTCCGATGCTGCCGCCGAATTCCCAGCTCCCAATAATCAAAGGCCGCTGCAGATTCTGACCGAACTACGGTAAATGACTCTTGGTTTCAGTGTAAGCAAGGCCTTGTACATGCGATATATTTTAGTGTGATAAGGAGTTGGGTCTACCAACACTAGGTGTAATTATGCACATTTACCACGATGCAGATGTGGACATCAATGTCCTCAAAGGCAAGAAGATCGCAGTCCTCGGATATGGGTCCCAGGGAAGGGCACAGGCCCTTTGCTTCCATGATTCCGGCCTCGACGTAACAGTCGGAGCAAGGAAAACAGGAAAATCTTGGAACATCATAAAAGAGGATGGACTCAAGGTCGCAGAGTTCGCAGATGCGGTCAAAGGCGCAGATGTTGTCATGATGCTTCTCCCCGACGAGATCCAGCCTGACATATACAAGGACTATGTAGCACCCAACCTTAAAAAGGGCGCAGCACTCGAATTCGCACACGGATTTGCTATCACGTACAAGCTCATCGTCCCCCCTAAGGATATCGATGTCGTCATGATGGCACCGAAATCCCCTGGAGCAATGGAAAGGGTCCAGTTCCTTGAGGGATTCGGAGTTCCAGCACTTGTCTGTGTCCACCAGGATGCAACCGGCAACGCGAAGAAGATCGCATTGGCATTGGCAAAAGGCCTGGGGGCCACACGTGCCGGTGTCTTCGAGACCACCTTCGACAACGAGACAAAGACCGATCTGTTCGGAGAACAGGCCGTTCTGTGCGGTGGACTGACCGCCATGATCGCAGCAGGCTTCAAAACCCTGGTCGATGCGGGTTACCCACCTGAGATGGCATATTTCGAAGTACTTCACGAAACAAAACTCATCACCGACCTGATCAACAAGGGCGGATTCATGGGAATGTGGGACGGCGTCTCGAACACAGCAGAGTACGGAGGAATGACGAGAAGGGACAGGGTAATAACACCTGAGTCCTACAAAGGCATGAAATCCATCCTCGGCGACATAGAGTCCGGTAAATTCAAGGACGACTGGCGCGCAGAGTGGCACGCAGGCCTTGTGAACCTCAAGAAGATGGAGTCTGACGAGAGCAAACTCCAGATAGAGGTAACCGGAAGAGAGATCAGACATCTCTTCGAGAGGAAGAAATAAACAATAACTGACCAGGTGATGTCGTGAACAATATCAGAATCCGTACAAGAAGCGGCGATTATGCCGCTGAACTCGACGATTCAGATATCTCCAACACCATCTGGTTATCCTTACCTTTTAGAGCCCAGATAAATATGCTGGGCAATCAGATCTATTTCGAGATGCCTCTGGATACCGATATAACCGGAGAGAAAAAGACCGTCTTCGAGATCGGAGACATCGCGTACTGGCCGAAAGCAAATGCACTCTGCATATTCTTTGGCCCTACACCTCTGAGCGGTGATGACGGCCTCCCTGTATCCAAGTACCCGCTGATAAAGATCGGAAAGATCACCAGCGATTGTTCTGACATGGAAGACTCTGGCGACAGACAGAAGATCACATTAGAACAATCATTCTGAATCAGACGATCGTGAGATCGTGATCGAAACTCGTGAGTCTTTCGGCTCCGTTCTTTTTTACCAGACACGTATCCTCTATCCTTATGCCGCCAATGCCTGGAAGATATATTCCGGGTTCTGCGGATATGACATTCCCTGAACGCAGGATCTGTTCTGATTTTGAATATATCGATATGTCCTGATGGACCTCCATGCCGATACCGTGTCCGAAGGTGTGGATGAACCTTCCATTGAACTCGCTTTCATCTATGATCTTTCTCGCGATTATATCCGCCGCGCTCGCATCGGCACCATCACGATATTCCAAGAACCCTGCCTGCTGAGCATCCTTGACCAGGATATAGGCACGTTTGAGGACGTCCGGAGGTTCTCCGAAGAAAACAGTACGTGTCATATCGGAACAATATCTTTCGTATTTGGTTCCGAAATCGAAAAGAGCCACGTCACCTTTAATCAATTTCCTGTCCGTGGGACTGTGATGCGGTTTGGACGCATTTTCTCCAAAGGCGGCGATCGTCTCGAACGCGTTGCCTTCTCCTCCGAGCTCCCTCATCCTGCTGTCGATGAAGAACCCCATGTCCTTCTCCGTCATACCCTCGCGAAGTGCGTCTGGAATCTCCCTGGCTACCTTGGATGATATTTCACATGCCCTCTTGGTGGCCTCGATCTCCCTCGCATCTTTCACTGCGACCGTGTCGGATATGCCCTTGCCGACATCCAATATCTCTACTTCGCCCGCTACTTTTTTTACGTACTGAACTGCCGCATATGTTGCGTTATGGTAGTTGAAACCGATCTTCTTTGAGTCGCCCAGTATGCTCTTGATGATGTTGTTCTTATCCTCGCGGGTCTTGTATACATGGACCTCACCTTTCCCGGCCCTAGCTGTCTCCTCCTCAAGGGATCCTGTTATGACGTGCAGGCCCCCGTTCTTGGTGACTATCGCGATCGACCCCTCAAAACATCCTGACATCTGCTCTGTGAGATACCAAAATGTAGAATCGAGAAAAGGTTCCCCATCATTGAGGATCACGACGGCATCGAGGCCGTCGCAGTTAGAAATAAGCCTCTCGGCCCTTGAACCGGACATAAAAAGAAGATGATAAAGGTTTGAGAAATAGGTTTGTATCAGATTCCGAACCATTCGCCTCTGACTATCCTTTTAAGCGCAGATATTGCGGATAAAGTGGCAAGGTGAGAGGTCTTGGGATTATCGGACTCAGGCACATTATAAGTGTGACATTCCATCTCCCCGAACTTCCCTTTGACCTTGAGATCGTGGGAATTGCTCTTTATCGCCGGGTCAAGAACCACGGTCACTTTCGTATCATCAAATCCGATACCAAGGAGACTGACCGTAGCGGCCACATTGACATTCTTGGGGAATATCCTTACTGCTTCCCTTGCAGGACCGGTATATATCACGGTCCTCTCGGTTATCGTATTGACATCGATGCCCTTGTCCATCAGATACTTGACATCCGCAAGCGACTTGGGGCCTTTCGTGGTTATCAGTTCTACGGATTCTATCTCGTCCACGGAGGCAGACCTCAACCCATCCGTACCGCAAAGGGCACCTGTCGGGATGTATATCTTCGCCCCGCTCACTTTTGCCCTGTCGAATACCATCTTTCTGAAATCATCATCGACCAGAGAACCAACTGACATTATCATCATGTCAACACCTCTGGCGATCACCATTGGAAGGATCTGTTTGGCGGCATCCTGTGTTGCAGCCTCGATAACAAGATCGCAATGATACAACTCTTCTTCGACAGAATTGATGACGACGGCCTTGTTCATGCTAGCCGCGACACTATCGGAAACGTCCTTGCGGATATCCATCAGGTATATCCTCCTGACCTCCTGCATCTGATCGGCGGCCCTAGCAAGCTTGGAACCGATGGAACCACATCCAATAATCGTTATGCGCATAAGCGGGGACACAGAATGCGTTATATTAAGAATTTGCGGGTTTGTCATACGAAAATCGTAATTAAATTGTAAATACCAACAATTTAACATCATATTTTCTTCGATTTATGGAACTCACATAGAAAGCCAAAGCTCCAAGAATAGATTATCTATGAATACACACTTCCGGATGATGTGAGAAGATACCAGGTCATGGACCATACGGCCGACCTAATGGTCAAGGCATACGGAAAGGATCTCGAGGAATGTTTCGCCAATGCGGGATATGCTCTCTTTGACCAGACAGTCGACCTTTCGACTGTGGATGTCGTCCAATCCATTCATTTCGAGATATCGAGTGAGGTCGTGGAGGACAGACTATATTCCTTCCTCTCCGAACTGTTGTTCATAGAGGACTGCGATAACCTGATACTCAAGGAATTCGAGGTCAAGTTCGAAGGAGAGAAGGTGATATGCGATGCCAAGGGAGAATTACTGGATCGTGACAAGCACCGTCTGAAATCGGAGATAAAGGCCGTTACTTACCACATGATGGCCATCGATCCCGATACGCCATCGGTCACCGTCATCTTCGACGTTTAACTTATAATAGTCCCACTACTTACAGAGGAAGGATATTCATGCTCAAACTAGGTTGGTTCTCCACAGGCAGAGGCCCGGGTTCCCGCAATCTTCTAAAGACCGTCATGGATAAGAAGAAGAATGGCGAACTTGATGTGGACATCTCTTTTGTATTTTGCAATTGGGATAATACTGAGGAACCCAATCCTAAGAAAGAACAGAGACAGATGTTCTTCGACATGGTGAGAGGATACAACATACCTCTGATCGCAGAATCATGGAAAAAATACAGACCTGACCTGTTGAAGACCGACGAGGTCGCTTGGAGGAACGAATATGGAAAGATCCTTAGGAAAAGGACCGAAGAATACGGATTCGACCTTGGCATACTAGCAGGATACATGCTTTGGATGGACGACGAGACATGCGACCGTTACGATATGCTCAACCTCCACCCGGCATTGCCTGATGGCCCGAAGGGGACATGGCAGGATGTCATCTGGCAGCTCATAAAGGAAAAAGCGGACAGACAGGGAATAATGTTACATATCTGTACCAAAGAATGGGACAGAGGAGATGCACTCACATATTGCGGGTTCTCGATAAGAGGCAGAGAATATGATACACTCTGGAAAAACATGGATGAAAAATTGAGAACGACTACCCTCGAAGAGATAATCAAGAATGAGGGTACCGACGAACCGCTGTTCAATAAGATAAGGGAGGAAGGCGCGAAACGCGAGCAACCTCTCATCGTCTCGACGATAAAACTCTTCGCAGACGGAAAAGTAACGATCAAGGACAAAAGACTATACCATAACGGTGTAAAACTTGATCATCCCTACGACCTCAGCAAAGAGGTAGACGAATCGATCTGAGGAATGAAAAATGGCAGAATACGACCCAATGGAAGAACTTGGATTCATCCACGACAAACAACTGGTCTGCAGCTGTCTCGGATTCCTGCACACCAACAACAGTACAAGAGACCTATGCAGTAAATTCATAAGGAACGGAGACAAATTCTACGACCTTATAGCCAGATATGAGGACGTCTCCTCGTATGTCCTCAACAGGAAGGACAACAGATCAGGCAACACCATGAGGTCCCTGACACCTTTTCTCAAAGCGTTCGGAGCAACGGACTACGCCATGCTGCAATGTTGCAAGGAATCCCTTAGGCTCATGCCAGAGGCAAAGAAGGTAATGAATTACCTCACTGACGTACTCCCCACATTCGTATCCACCTCATCCTACGAACATCAAGTGATGGCGCTATGCGAAGCATTGGAACTTCCCATAAGCATCTGTGACTACAGCACCGTCGACATGGACAGCTACGAAATGAGCCGCTCCGAAGGACGCTCCATCAGGGACTTCGCAAGCAAGATAGATGCTCTGAAGGTCCCTAGATCCGAATACAGACTCAACACCCCGGTGGCACTCGACAAGGATGAGACGAAACTCATAGAGGTCATGGACGATATCTTCGATAACAAGATCAAAGAGCTTGAATGCAACTCGATGATGACCGGAATGAAGTCCGTCGGTGCGAATGAGAAAGCATACGCCCTGCTCGACATAAGAAAAAGGACGATGATCGATTTCGACGGGACCGCTTACATAGGCGGAGACCTCATGGATTACCAGGCCATGGACCTCATACGTGACGGAAGCGGCCTTTCACTTGCATTCAACGGAAGCGAATTCGCCGTTCACGGAAGCAATATAGCGGTCATGTCCAGAGATTGCACCGTCGCGGCAGTACTGGTTGAAGAATTCTACAATCAAGGCATCGAGGCCGTTTACGACCTCGTGAGTAATTGGGACAGAACCTCACTTAAGAAGATGGACTGTCCGGACAGGGCCCTTATGGACACCATGCTGGCTGCCAACCCTCGCAAGCTTCCGGAGGTCTACATCGTGAACAGGAGCAATGTCACTGAGATAGCGCTGAAAAGCGATACTTACCGGAAGAAACTACTCAGAAGCAATTATTGATTAAAACATTTGTTTTACAAAAAACGATCGGATCCATTCCGATCGCTCCCTCTTAATAAAAACTATATAGAGATAAAATTCTACAAAGAATATGGACCGCATACCGAGATATAGGCTGAAAATAGATGCTGCCGTGTGTGTATCCACCTCGATCATCATCTTTGTGATCTCGTTGACATTAGGATACATATTCAAACTAAATTTTGAATCCCTACTGATCAGAACCGGTATTCTTTCCATATTTTTACCGATAATCTTTATCATTATCGCTTCCCGCGCAAACCTCGTATTCTATGATAACATGCTGATATTGAATTGGGGGGTCATGAGAAAAGAAATGATGTATTCCACGATCACAGAGATAGACGTCCCAGGAAATTTCTGGATCGCTTATGGTCTGTCCGTAAAAACGATCCAAGTAAAATGCGGAAAAAGAAAGGTCTCGTTCGCTCCCGCGGATAAGGATGAAGTTTTAAAACTGCTAAGAGAACGTTGTCCACAAGCATATTTTAAGATCAGGGGAATTAACGCCTAAATAAACACACTTGCTCTTATTAGACCGAAAATGTCAATAGAACAAAGGTTACCAGGAGTGCCATTCTCCTGGTCGTTACATAGACGTCCATGATGGGGATCTACATATCGAATCAAAATTGTTTTATTGCATTGCCTTTGTTTTTACGGCCATTACACAAATTCTATACTGTAATTGTTGTTTTTATCAAAATAAGTCTCTACATACGTATCTTTTTGAACATCAATTTTTGTCGTTATCTTGTCAAACAGATTCATCCCGATACTTAATTCATGTATTCCTTTGTCTACTTCTATCTCTAAGATTTCATTCAACAATATCAAACCACAGTACTTATCATCAATCCATATCCTAAATTTTTTATTCAAATAACACCCGTTGGTCCAAGTGATATTTATTGATGCCCTATCTTGTTCTTCCATCTCTGTGATTTGCACATTGTTTTCACATTCTAGTATAGATGATTCTATGCACCTATCTGTTTGTAACTTATATTTGGAATGCGCGCTCATATTACCGTCTCATATTTGTACATTTAATCGGACCTGAAACCATATTTTATTGCTTTACTTTCAAAAACACAGGATAAAAACATTCCAGAACAAACGCATTCTGTAATTTCAATCCAGTTTTCTATAATCATGATCTCATCGGATGGCCCTTTGATTCATTCCTTCATAACATTACACTCTGCTTCCAACGGTGCGCTAAAATTTGTATGCATTCGGGTAGACCTGTCATTCAATATCTCCTGTAACTTTTCTGCATATTGAAGAGCTGTCAATCCTTTTTCGGTTATTCGAATCTCCTTTACGTTATACTGTCCGTGTCTAGATTCGAATATCAAACCATTTTCGATCATTGCATTAATTCTATTTTTTTGCGGCATACCTTTATTATACAGTTTACTTTTCTGAACATATTGGTTGTCTGCAACTGTCCTTAATGTATTGATCATAAATTCATCCAAAGTTAAGTTTAATGTTTCCATAGAAACTAATTAATGTGTTGATTAAAATTATCTTCCTTCTTTTTAGTTCCTTACAAAATTAATATGTGCTTAAATTAATCGTTCATTAAAAAAAATTTTGAATTTAGATCGGAAATATCTCTATCTTTGAAACATGTTTTAATCTTTTACTTTCCATTCATTAATTATATTTAAGCTTTATCCAGATGCTCAAATTTATTTCTAAATTGTTCATATGTTTAACATATTGCCTAATTGATTTATCAACTCCGATGAATACAAAAATTTGGTCAGTATAATTCTTTAAACATACACTATTGAATATTGGCTATAACAAAAAATAAAAAATAAATTGTTTATGGTAATTGTTCTTCTAAATGATCCAAAGACTTGAAACTTTCGACCTTCAATTCGCATGGTCCATAGACCGATTTCAACGGTTTCTCATATGGTGATTTCTTGAGATCCAAACAGAATATCTTATCGGGGGATTGTGGTTTCCCCTCGAATCCTATCATTATGTAGACCTTTTCCCCTGTCGTCTCCATGATCTCTTTGTATTTTTTAAATTGACGAGGGTCACAAAATTGAATCGAACCGTCGGGAAAAGCACCAGAACGGAATTTACATTCCACCCAGAAGCCTTTGTTTGTCTTTTTGTCCCTGAAGTGATAATCTGGATTTTTGCATTGTTCCACCCCTTTTCCGTCCGGATCAGATGTGCCTACGGAACTTTCGATCAACTCGAAATTCTCTTCAGGGAACATTTCAAGAGCACGTTTTTCAAAAAGATTTTCTTTTGCATGCGGGTCCTTTGTCGCCGCTTTCATCTTTGCTTCTACGTTCGTTAAAAACTTCATTGTACCACTAGCTTTTTGATATGATCCCTCATTTGATCATTTGGGAAATCATTCAAAGATGTTGATATCAAATGGGTGCAGAATACTTCTATTATTTATGATTTGTACTCAAATCCTATAAAGAGTAAATACGAAATCGACTTTGCTACCGCAGTGTCTAATAAGCTCTAAAAATCACATAGATCATAAGAACTAAATATATTGAAGACCAACAATTTAAAAAAATCAGTATTTTTGACTAATCTAGATAAAAAGAATGGTGCTCCAGTCGGGATTCGAACCCGAGTGTCGGCCTCGAAAGGGCCGAATGATTGGCCGCTACACTACTGGAGCTTATCCGGCCATACCATGATTTGGTTAAAATACTTTTTTGTGGGGGACGCACTATTGTGTCGCTCTTCCCAATAAAATCTTTCAAATTAAAGCCCGTAAGCTAACCCCGTAGTAAAGGAAACCTTTATAATAGTCGCGCAATCATGTGAGCGTTAACGGAGAAAGGAAAATGACCGCAGTAGAAGGACCATTCGAGAGTTCTGACGAGGATGTATCACGCGTACGCCTCCCCAACATAAAAGAGGGGGAGATGTTCGGGATAGCCGACCAGCTTCTCGGAGCATCAAAAATCAAAGTAATGTGCGAGGACGGAGTATCACGTGTAGGACGTATACCAGGCAAAATCAAGAAGAGAATGTGGATAAGAGAGGGAGACCTGCTCATAATCTCACTTTGGGACTTCCAAACTGACAAATGCGATGTAAGATTCAGGTACACCAGGACCCAAGCTGTCAACCTCAGCAAGAAAGGAAGAGTACCTAAGAACCTCGATATATTCTGAAAGAGTGAGAATCGATGCCCTCTTACGACGAGAAATATGCATTCCTTGAGAGACGTGTCGATGCACTCAAGACCAACAAGACCGGTGACGAAAGACAGACCGACGGAGAGGTCTTCGATAAAAAGACCCTCCTGACGATATACGATCTGATGACCGGGGGCTACATCGATGCCATCCATTATCCAATCTCCACGGGTAAAGAGGGCAATGTGTTCTACACTGAGGACGAGAACCGTGAACCTTTCGCACTCAAGATATTCAGAACATCGACATCCACCTTCAAAAGGGTCACAAGATACATCGAAGGGGACCCCAGATTCAAAGGCGTAGCGGGAAACCGCTGGAAAATGATCTACGCATGGGTCAACAAAGAATTCAGAAATCTGCAAAGATACTCTGAAGCAGGCATCCCTGTACCCGAACCTGTCACATTCGAGAAGAATTGTCTTCTCATGGAGTACATCGGGGACGAGAACGGACCTGCACCTCAACTCAAGGACTATCCCATGGATAACCCCACAGAGATGTACGATGAGGTCGTATCCTTCATTATCGACGGATGGCAAGACGCACATCTTGTGCACGGTGACCTTAGTGAATATAACGTCCTCATACAGAACGGACAACCAATACTGATCGACTGCGGACAGGCTATGACGAACGACTTCTTCAATGCCAAGGACCTGTTGATAAGGGACATTAACAATATAAACCGCTTCTTCAAGAACAAAGATGCGGAAACCATAGATCTGGAAACAATAATCAACGAGACGATCAACGGATCAAAGGACGACGAAGAGGAGGATGAGGAAGAATGAGGTCAATCAGAATACCGGCCGACCGCGTAGGTACCATAATCGGAAAGAACGGGGAAACAAAAAGAATGATCGAACGTATCGCCGGAATAAGGATGAAGGTAAATACCGAAGGTGAGGTCACATTCAATGAGGAAGCAAAAGGAGTTGACCCCCTCAAGGCCCTACAGCTGATGGATGTCATAAAGGCCATCGGCAGAGGGATCAATCCTGATAAGGCTACAAGACTCTTCGAGAACGACGAATATCTGGAGGCCATAGACCTCAAGGATCTCGTAGGCGACAGGCCCAACCAACTCGGAAGGGTCAGAGGAAGGCTCATCGGAACGGACGGTAAGACCAGACAATTGATAGAGGACCTTACCGGATGTTGTATGTCCGTTTACGGTAATACGGTGTGCCTGATCGGTAATTCCGTCAGCTTGCCTGTGGCCAAACATGCAGTGGAATTGATATTGAACGGAAGCGAACACGCGACCGTATACCACTATCTAGAGAGTCAGCGCCCTAGACTCAGAATTTCAGAAATGGGCTTCGATATCTAAAGTGAGAATCAATGGAAGACTGGATCAAGGATAATTTAGAGACCGCGAGAAAATTAGCGGATCTGGGTCTTTGCGACCACTGTCTCGGCAGGATGTTCGGCAAGATCGGAACAGGGATGACCAATGACATGCGCGGCAGAATGCTCCGCAATGCCTTAGAAGAAGAAGGCAAAGCTGTTCCAGCACCAGATTTCTGTCCTCTTTGTGAGAACGTGTTCGACATGATGGAAAGATTCTCCGACGAAGTTGCCGACAAGATCAACAGCATCGAATCTGACAATTTCCTTGTAGGGTGCAGGGTAGAACCCGATACCTTGGAGAAAGAGAAGAAGATCTGGGAAGAATACGGTATCGAGAGCGGAGAGAGCATAAAGACCGAACTCAACCGTGAGATAGGCAAACTGGCACTGCCGAAGATAAACCGTGCGGTAGAGTTCAAACAGCCTCAGATCGTCGCATGCATCGACACAAGATTTGCCAATGTGGAACTAGATATTGCGCCCATTTTCATAGCAGGACGCTACAACAAACTCAGCAGAGAGATACCACAAACGATCTGGCCGTGCAGAGTCTGTCATGGAAAGGGATGTCCCAGATGTCATGATACAGGAAAAATGTACCAGACATCTGTCCAAGAGATCATCGGCGACATAGCCCGCGATATGTCCGGTGGAGAAGAACATTTCTTCCACGGAATGGGCAGAGAAGATATCGACGCGTGTATGCTGGGAGAAGGAAGGCCGTTCGTTCTGGAGATCAGTAACCCACACAAAAGGGACATTGATCTAGACGAATTAGAACTTAAAGCCAACCAATCGGATTTAGCAAAATATAACAGTTTGTGCTTTGTTCCTAGAGAGACGGTACAACGCTACAAAGGGGCCGATCCCGACAAAACATATCGTGCAATCGTGAGATCACAGGGTAAGGTTAATAAAGAAAGAGTGATTGAGGTTGCTTTAGCGTTCAAAAATGTCAACATCGACCAGAGGACTCCCCAGAGAGTTGAGCACCGTCGTGCCGACCTCATAAGAAAGAGGAAAGTCCATTGGGTCGAGGCGGAAGTAACGGGCGAAGATACTTTTGAATTGACACTTAGCACGGAATCTGGTACATATATCAAAGAGTTCGTGTCGGGTGACGATGGAAGGACCAAGCCCAATTTCTCCGAGACATTGGGGATCCAGTGTAAAGTGGAGACCCTCGATGTATTAGCCATCGACTATCAAGAACTACCAATGAGGGATTAAAATGCAAGCATCCAGAGGAACAAGAACAAAGACCCGCCAGGTCCTGAAGAAGAAACCAAGGGCGAGTGGACTTTCACCAATAACAAAGGCCTTCCAGACCTTTGACAGCGGAGAAAGGGTCAACATATTCATAGACCCAAGCGTCCACAAGGGAATGCCCTTCTCAAGGTTTCACGGCCTCACCGGAGTCATAATCGGCCCCAGAGGAGCAGCGTACGAAGTCAGTGTCAAAGCTGGAAACAAGACAAAGACAGTCGTAGCTCGTCCTGAGCACCTTGTAAGAACAAAAATTTAAACACGATAAACGAGGGAAACACATGTCCGAACATTACATAAGCCTGGCTGAGGTAAGAGATCTCCTCATTGCAGAAAACGAGAAAAGAGAACTTCTTACTACGCAAAAGGCTGCCATGGAACATGCAAGGGCTGTTTCCCTTCTCACTGTCGAACAGTCAAAGAAACTCGTAACGGAGATCATGGAGATTCACGAGATCCCAGAATCCGTTGCAGTGAAGATGGCTGATCTTCTTCCCCAATATCCTGAAGACATCCGTGCTATACTTTCCAAAGAGAGAATAAACCTGGATGTGGCGACTACCGACCGTGTTATAGAGATAGTCGCTAAATACCTGTAATTACATTCTCGGCCAGGGATTACAGTGGAAGAATACGCATACATTCTAGATTATTTGCCTCAGGGCACACCCAGCGGCAATTTCGGTAAAAAGGAACCCCTATGCTACGCTGTAGGGGATGAAGAGTTCAAACTCTTCGAACTTGTTCCCAAAAAGGGAGTGGTTATCGGAGATAGGGTCTACATAGGCAAAGATAATGCCAAAAGGACCGCCATAGACCACGTAAAGAGACGCATCAATTCAACCGAGCTTTCCCGCGCAGCGGACGCAGAGCTCGAATACGCAGTAGATGGCATTGTTGTCGCCCACCAGGACAGGTTCATAAAATTCTACAACGAGGCAGAACCGATCTCGATGCGCAAGCACTTGCTCGAGGAACTTCCTGGACTTGGAAAGAAGACGATGCAGGCCATCATCGATGAGAGGACGAGGAACGGAGCATTCAAGGATTTTGCAGATCTCAGCAAGAGAGCTGGAGTCAAAACCCCGGAAAAACTGATCGCAGCACGTATATTGCTAGAGATCAGAGACCCCGACAGAAAACGCTACCTCTTCGTATCCAGATGAGCAAAAATGAAATGGGAAGACTGATCGCCGAAACAGGCATCACCCCCAAAAAAAGCAAAGGTCAGAATTTCTTGATTGATGACCGTGTGGCCGAACGTCACGTAACTTATGCTGGAATCTCCAAAGAAGAAGAAGTTCTAGAAGTGGGACCAGGCCTCGGTGTGCTGACAAAAAGGCTCATCGAGGTCTCCGACCACGTCACATGTATAGAATTGGATGATATTCTCGCGAATTACATACAAGGAACATACGGCGATAGGTTGACCCTTCTGAGAGGGGATGCCGTTAAGTTGGAATTCCCTCATTTTGATAAATTCGTCAGCAACCTTCCCTACAGCGTTTCGACACCGATAATATTCAAACTTCTGGATTACGACTTCAAAAAAGCCATTGTGATGGTACAGAAAGAATTTGCTGACAGGATGGTCGCAGATGTCGGAAGCCCTGACTATTCACGTCTCACCGTGAATCTCTTCTTTAGAGCTGAATGCAAAATATTGGAAAAGGTGCCCCGCTCCAGATTCAATCCTGCTCCGCAGGTCGATTCCGCCCTGGTCGAGATCTTGCCTAGGCCTGCCCCGTTCACGGTCAAGGACGAGAGACTGTTCTTTAAGGTCACAGAGGCCACCTTCAATCACAGACGCAAGAAGATAGGCACATCTCTGAAGGCTGCTAACCTTATTCCAAAAGAGACGATCGTCCCATATATGGACGAACGCGTCGAGAACCTGAGGCCGGTCGAGATAGGCGAGATCGCAGATGCGATATATGATCTCAACAACAGGTCTTGAACCTCACAGGGAATGTTCACTGACCTCGCCGATTAAATTTTTTATTGCGCCTTTCTGCATCATTGTGATTATCGGCAGTTCAAAAACGACCCCGGTCTGCTCGTCCTTGTCGTAATATGTCAATATGGAGCGCTTTCCATCCACTATAACCAGCATCTCGACCCTGAGCTGCGTTCCCTCTATAGCACTCTTGCTCATGAATAATGAATGGTACATTTCTGCGAATGTATCATTGTCGATGGTCGGATTTATGAACCGAACATTTGGCATATCCTCCTTGAAGGACGAGGGAGACCCCGGAGACACACATACGACGTCGATCGAATCTTTCAATGCTTTCAGGTCGTCGATGAAAGGACGTATCGCTGAGACCCTTGGGCTTACTATCATCAGCTCTTTCTTTGCTTCTTTCATCATATCGGATATCTGTTTTTTGATTGATATGCTTCCTTTGATATGCCATACGGGAAATGTCTTTTGCTTGGCACTCACACTGCGTTCGCTCAATTCCTTGGATATCAATAACACGGATTCTTCGAATTCGTCCCTCATGATGTGGAGAAGACGCTCTACTGGTATCGCCCTGTAACTTTTCGGCCTACTTTGGAATACCTCGACATACCCTTTCTCTTCCATCAGGTCCAATATGTCATATATGCGGGTCCTAGGCACCCCGGATTCCTCGTGTATCTGCCTGGCCGTTCCTTCTCCCAAACCTACCAACGCGACGTATGCCATGGCCTCATACTGAACCATGCCTAATCTTGTGAGCTCATCTACGACATTATCTTTCATTGTAACCCTTAAAGTTACAACATTAATTAATATAATTTTTACGTTGAAGTGATAGCAGAATGGATTTGTTCCCAATCAGAACAGATTATGAACTTTGATACTGAAATGGAGAGCTGAAAGAGGATGAATAATATTATGCACAGATCAAATGGCAGCAAAACTGATGCCGATAGGTATGCAACAAAATTATTGCTGACGATGACCGCGGTAGCCTTACTTGTCAATTATGTTGAAACGATGGTCATTCCGGGGATCCCTACCATCCAAGACGAGTTCGGTACGACCGCAAGTCTTGCATCGTGGATCACGTCCGCATTCCTTATCGTCGGAGCGGCCACAGCCCCCCTGTTCGGTAAACTAGGCGACATATACGGGAAGAGAAAGATCTTCATAATCGTACTTTTGATCTACATAGCAGGCCTGATATTCGCAATAGTCTCAACGTCGATATACGAACTCCTTGCCGCAAGAGCAATACAGGGAATGGGCTTTGCCGTGGTGCCTCTTGCTTTGGCACTTTTAGCAGATAAATTGCCTCCTGAGAAGATAGGCACAGCACAAGGAATAATCAGCGCAACGTTCGCCATAGGAGCTGTATTGGGACTGATAATCGGTGCATATATCGAAGAGATGCATGGATGGCGTGATGCCTTCCTAATGGCATTGATACTGAGCATTCTTCTGCTCATATTCTCCCTCAAGATCATTGAAAAAGATGTTCCTGGAAACAAGACGAAAGTGGACTATGGCGGGGTCGCATTCCTCATAGTAGGGATCACCCTCTGCATGGTCTACATAACCGAGGGTCCCTCGAGAGGATGGGATTCGATGGACAACCTTGCATTCCTCATACCTGGAATCATCTCTCTGTTGCTTTTCTTCATCTACGAAGGAAGGAAGAAGGACCCTCTGATCCCGTTGCCCCTTCTGAAAATAAGGAACATATTGATGGCAAATCTGATAGGCATATTCTCGATGATGGCGATGTTCCTCGTGTTCTTCGGGGTCACATACTATACACAACTTCCAGAACCATACGGACTTGGGATGAGCACGATCGAATCCGGACTTACCATGGCACCCGCGGCCATTTTCATGTTGGTGCTCGGACCCATTGCGGGACGTGCCGTATCCCGTATCGGCCCCAAACCTCTTCTGATCATAGGTTCACTGCTCGGCGTAACCGGCATGTCCATGTTCATGATGTTCCGCGGAGATTCCACGGCCGTGATGATAGACCAGATCGTTACCTTGGCAGGAGTCATATTGACCATGATCCCGATCATCAACATAATCACCATATCGACACCGAAAGAGAACAGCGCCGTCAGCCTCGGATTCAACACCTCCATGCGTGATATCGGAGGCGCCATAGGTCCTGTTATCGCCACTACGATAATGACCTCTTATGTCGTGTCCGTTGTGTTCGCGAGCGGTGTGGTGGAGTTCCCGTCCTCGACAGCGTTCGATATCGTATTCGCAGCAGGTGTGGTGATAATGGTCACATCGTTGATATTGAGTCTGTTCGTCAAGAACTACTCCTTTAAATCGAAAAAGAACGAGTGATCATAAAACAAACACAAAACATCATTGAAATCTGGTATCGTCGAATCGTCCGTAAAGATGATTTTACGATACCGGCCATTTTTCATAGTATCTATTTCGTATCGATACCCATTATATGTCACAAGCCAATTCTCATGCATGGACGGGTCCGAATTATTTGACCAGATAAAGAAGGTCTCCCGCGGATTGGGCATAGTTGACATATCTGTAGCGTCAACGGATCTTTGGGAAACCGACCCAATAGTGAAAGACAGGATCAAAACCGGGAACAGACCAAAGGACATAATGCCATCGGCCAGATCCGTGATCGTTATCGGCATACCCATCCAACGGGCCATACTCGAGACCGCGCCGTCAATATATTATCATCAGCTTTACGACACGGTAAACAGGGCACTCGACGATGCAACTGAAAGGATCGCTCTTGAATTGAATATATTGGGGCATGAAGCCATATTCGTACCCAGGGACGGATATCATGGAATTGCTGGTCTGAGAGTTGTTCCAGCATCCTTTTTCTCACACAGACATGCCGCATATCTTGCAGGTATGGGAACATTCGGTTACAATAATACGATACTCACAAAAAAATACGGTCCGAGGATAAGATTCTCATCGGTGATAACTTCCGCAGAACTTCCATCATCAGAGCCGATGAGCTACAATCTGTGCATAAAATGCAAAAAATGTACACGCGATTGCCCGGTTGGAGCAGTACCAGACATAAATTATCCCAAAGGCATTACACAAAAAAACAAATGTGTAGAACATTCCGCAGAGCTATCTGAGCTGGGAATATCTCCGTGTGGCATTTGTATCAAAACATGCCCTGTGGGTATGGACAGCAACGACACTGTTCCAGACCAAAAATTCATAGATGATGCAAAAAGCTATGTTAAGCCGCTTAAACAGTGAACAAAGATATAACGACGGAGCCTATACAGGAGTGATCACATGCAGATAGGGATCGTAGGAAAACCAAATGTCGGAAAATCCACATTCTTCGGTGCAGCAACCATGGCACCGGTCGAAATAGCAAACTATCCATTCACGACGATAGAACCCAATAAAGGCATAGCTTATGTTCGTAAGCCGTGTCCGTGCAAAGAACTCGGTATACAATGCACCCCGCACAATTCCCTCTGCATTAACGGTACCAGGATGGTACCAATAGAGCTTCTGGATGTCGCAGGACTTGTTCCGGGTGCATGGGAAGGCAAAGGCCTCGGAAACAAATTCCTAGATGATCTCAGACAGGCGGATGCTCTCATCAATGTCGTTGATGTCAGCGGATCCACGGACCTGGAAGGCAACCCGGGAGAACCTGGGAGGTTCGATCCCACAGAAGATGTTATTTTCCTCAGAAGGGAGATCGAACTCTGGATGAGAGAGATAATAAAGAATGGACTCGGAAAGATAGCCAGACAGGCAAAGATGCAGGGGACGAAACAAGAGGTCATCATTCAAGAAAGATTGGCCGGCCTGAACATCACAGAAGGAGATATCAAGGAAGCACTCAGAAAGGTCGAACTTCCTGCTGACCCTACCCTCTGGGACGACGAGGTCCTCCTTAAATTATGTATCGAGATCAGGATACTTTCCAAACCTATGATCATAGCGATGAACAAATCCGACATAGCTCCTTCAGAGAACATAAAGAAAGTGCAATCCATGGGAGACATGGCCGTACCTACACTTGCCGAGACCGAATTGGCACTCAAAAAGGCATCCGCTGCCGGGATCTTGGAATATCTTCCCGGAGATGCGACCTTCACCATAAAACCGGGTGCAAAGCTCAATGACGCTCAGAAAAAGGCCCTGGGATACATGGCAGATAACATGAAAAAATACAACGGAACAGGGATCCAGACCTGCATAGAGGAGGGTGTCTTCAACATGCTTGATCGCATCGCCGTCTATCCTGTGGAGGACGAGACCAAGTTCACCGACCATTTCGGAAGGGTCCTGCCTGATTGTTTCCTTGTTGCCAGAGGATCGACCGCCAAGGACCTTGCGTACAAGATACATACGGACCTCGGAGACAAATTCATCAGAGCCATAAATGCCAAGACCAAACGTACCGTAGGTTCGGACTACGTGTTGCAGGACGGCGACATCATAAGAATAGTCGCCAACAAGTGAGGTTCAAAATGGGAACATGGGATGTCAGACTTCTAAGCGCTTCTTATGCCAGCGATGAGAACGAGAACGTATATCTGGAACTCTTCGGGAAGACCCGTGACAAGAAATCCATAACCATCCTATGCTTTGACTACAAGGCCTACTATTATGTGGTTGACCCCAACGATGCGGTCGAAAAGATACTTAAGAATGACCCGGACGTGGTCTCATTCTCTCCCGACAGGCTATATTACAAAGGGGACTACCACAATGTCCTGAAAGTTACAGTAAAATTCCCATGGAAGGTACCGGAATACAGGAACAACTGGAAGAATGCGGGATATCACGTTCTTGCCGCCGACATACCATTCCATCACAGATTCATCTACGACATGGACATGAGTTCATGCATAAAGGTGACAGGGGATTCCATCGACAAGAACTATGCTACCGATGTCATCATAAAAATGACGGGCTTCGAAAACATAGATTCTTTCGACCCAGGTCTTAAGATCCTCTCGTTCGACATAGAGAACAGCGTGGAGCACGGTTTCATCTACACAATATGTTCAGTAATAGGTGAGGATGGGAAGATCCGGGAATGCGATGCGATACTGGGCCCTGAGAAGAAGATAATAGAAGACTTCTCAAAACTCATAGAGGAAGAAGATCCAGACGTGATAACTGGATATAACATCGATAACTACGATATCAGAAAGATATTGGAAAGGGCAGAGATCAATAAGATGAAGGATGCCCTTCCGTGGGGACGCGATCACGGACAGCCCAGGATCGTAAGCGAGAGATTCTGGAGAGTAAAAGGAAGAATGATCACCGATGCCTGGTGGGCGGCGAAGAAAGAATTGCGCCCTAAACAGGAAACTCTCAATGCAGTATCGAAACAGGTATTGGGAGAGACAAAACTTGATGTCGACCCTAAACACATGGACGAGGAATGGGCTAAAGATCAGGCAAAAGTAATAAAGTATTGTTTTAAGGATTCGGAGCTGGCACTCAAGATATTGTTACATGTTGGAACACTCAGAAAAGGAATGGACCTCGCCACTGTCGCAAAGCTTCCTCTCGAAGATGTTCTCACCGCCGGGTCCTCTCAATTGGCTGATTCCCTTCTCATCCGTGCGGCTGATAGGAATAAGATCGGCGTCCCGCTCATGGGAAGGAGGAACGCGGACAGTGACCAAATAGAGGGAGGCTACGTTCACACTATGACCCCTGGTCTTTACCACTGGGTCTGTGTAGAGGACTTCAAGTCCATGTATCCATCGCTGATAATAGCTAAGAACATCTGTTTCACGACCCTTTCACCAGAAGGAGAGATCTTAAGCCCATCTGGAGCAAGATTCCTTGCCCCCGCGAAGAGGGTAGGGATCTTGCCCGGCATACTTTCCGCCTTGATGAACCAGAGGGACAGCATAAAGAAGAGGATGAAATCCACATCCGATCCATATGAACACCAGTACCTTGACGGTCTCCAGGCAGCAGTGAAGGTCCTGATGAATACGTTCTATGGTGTTTTCGCATCCTCATTCTATAGATTCACCGACAAGAACATCGGAGCGGCCATCACAGCCTTCGCCAGAGACAACGTCAAATCCATCATCAAAGAAGTAGAATCCGAAGGAGTTTCGGTGATCTACTCTGACACGGACTCGGTCTTCATGCAATCACCTTACAAGAATCTCGAAGGTTCCGTAAAATTCGGAAATGAGATGTCCCAGCGCTTCTCCAGGGACGGTGGGACGCTGGAGTTCGAAAAACTCGTAGAGCCTCTTTTCACACATGGAAAGAAGAAGAGATATGTCGGCAAGATAGTCTGGCCGACCACCGAAGACGAACTTCTTGTCAGAGGCTATGAGATAAGGCGTTCAGACTCTTTCGATCTGCAGAGCAATCTTCTGATGGAGGTATTCAAGGAGATACTCGATGAGGACGACGAAGGCGCGGTCGCACTTGTGAAGAAGACAGTTCAAGATGTCCTTGCAGGGAAGGTTGAACCTTCAGAACTGGTGATATCGAGGACGTGCAAAGGCCTTAACGATGCGTACGAGAACCCGGAAAGAATGGCGAACGTCCAGGCCGCCAAAAAATTGATGAAACTGGGTTACAACTTCATACCCGGTATGAAGGTATCGTGGATAGTCACTGACGCAAAGAAGACACCTCAGGAAGTGGAACCATACGTCAGCGGCGTCGAATTCACGGCCAAACCGGATTATGAATACTATGCTGAACGTCTCGCGCAGATGGCCTCGAGAGTGACCGAGGTATTCGGATGGACGGAGAAGGACCTGCTCTTGGGAAGTCAGCAAAAGACCCTTTTCGACAGTTTCGGTCCGTCTTCCGATAACAGATCCAAAACAGATGTCAAGAAGGAACCCCCGACCGCCCCGAAAAAACCTCAACAGAGGAAGAATGCAAACCTCGACGACTTCTCCTGATCCTTCGAATTGTCCTACTATTTAAATACGAGATTATCATCAACACTTCTTGCAGAGTCGATGTACTCTGTCGGAAATGTGCCCAAAAGGTGAATCCGCTAAGGTGATTATTATGAGCGATGAGACTCAAGAACAGCGCCCCGTCAACGGTAAGAGCATGTACTCTTACATCGCAGACGCGTGGAAGAACCCCCACAAGGGATATGTTAAAGAACTGAACTACGAGAGAAGGATCCAGTGGAGAAGAGAGGATAATTTCCTCCGCATCGAGAGGCCAACCCGCCTCGACAGGGCCAGAGCTCTCGGATTCAAAGCAAAGCAGGGATATGTTATCGTCAGGGCAAGGGTCAGAAAAGGAAACTTCCAGAAGAGAGCTATCACTGCAGGAAGGAGGGCAAAACGCCGCGGTATAAATCAGATGACCGTCGGTAAGAGCCTCCAGAGAATGGCAGAGGAAAGGACAGCCAAAAGATACCCCAACCTCGAAGTCCTGAATTCCTACTGGGTAGGAGCAGACGGACAGCAGGAATGGTATGAGATCATCCTCGTCGATCCAGCACACCCCGTTATCAAAGCAGACCCCAAGATCAACTGGATCTGCAGCAACGTGAACAAGAACCGTGTATACCGCGGACTTACTGGTGCCGGAGTCGCAGGTCGTGGACTCAGAAAGAAGGGTAACGGCGCGGAGAAATCCAGGCCGTCCATCAGGGCAAAACAGTACAGAAAGTAAACCTGTCCTCAAACACTTTACAATTTATTGGTCCGCCCTTTTGGGCGGACCTCACTTACAAAATAAAAGATTCTGAAAAGAATCGCTAAAAATGATTTTGAAAGATCGTTAAGATAATTGTTTTCTTTCAATCTACATCCGAGATCAATGCCATCATCTCAGACACCTTCTCGTCACTCATGCCGATCGTCGGGAAGAACACGGGAAGTCCGTAATTGGAAACATCGACGGTCTCGAGGTCCTTTAGCGATGTACCCCAAACATACCCGTATATCTTCTTCGGGTCATCCTGATCGTTATCTATCGCTCTCAATTCCGGATCGTACTTTTCCAAAATAGAACAGTCTATGTCGCTTCTGACAATGACCTTGCAACCGCGCTTCATCATCAACCAGGCAGAGACTATACCGCGATCGTCGTGAACTTCGGCAACGACGCGCCCCTGTGTGCCCATCGGTAGTCCCGCGTGACATCTTATGTATGAATCGAATATGTAGGTCTTATTGTTCCTAACCTCGACGTAGAATATCTTCTCCGGATGAGTGAGATCCACCTTAAGCCCCTCATTGGACTCGAATATGGCCGATCCGGCCTCGCGCCCGACATCCATACTGGTGAATTGATGATGATTGCCCTCACGCCTTGCCCTCACGGCAAACGTCTGTCCCGGAGAGATCCTACCCTGTGAATATTTTGCAGCCGCCGCACATATGTCATCCATATTTGCAGTTGTGATGTCTGCGATCGACATGGATGCTATGCCGAAGACCTTCTTGAGCGATCTTGCTGCGGCAACTAGATCTGTGGATTCGACAAAAAATCTTGCCTCTCCTTTAGTGACAATGGCCTCCAGTCCATCGGCGGCGAGCATTGAAAGCATGTTCTCTTTCAATCTGTTCTCGAATTTCACCCTTACAGGTATACTTTTGAGACCTATCTCCGCGTACCTTACGAGAATTACTGCCACGCAATAGGGTTAACAATAGACGATATTAAGAGTTTTCACATGAAAAGTTAAAAGGGATGTGAGCATCAATACTTCATGGACCCCATCATAGTGTTCGCACTCGTCATTGTGGGCATATTCGCCGGTGTGATAGGCGCGATGTTCGGGATGGGGGGAGGAATAATCTTTGTTCCTTTTTTGACGATAATCTTCGGTCTGTCCGCCAGCGAAGCCGTGGCTGTGAGTCTTGTCGGGATCGTAGCTTCATCAGTCGGTGCCGCATCTTCCTATGTGAAAGAAGGAAGATCCAACATCAGGCTTGGATTGCTGCTAGAGACCACGACCGTCATAGGTGCGATAATTGGTGCGCTGTTGGCCGGAATAATGTCCAATTGGATGCTCCTATGTGTTTTCTCGGCGATGCTCATCTACAGCGCCTTGCACATGTTGATCCACAAGGAGCATGTGGTCGAACCTGTTGAAGATGACAACGGGCCTCTGGTCTTCCAATACGAAGATGAAAAAGGAGAATCACACAAGTACAAAGTGGATAACGTCAAGGGCGGACTTGCTGGATGCGCAGGCGCTGGAGTATTGGCCTCCATGACCGGCGTGGGTGGAGGTGCAATTAAAGTTCCTATAATGAACATATACATGCACGTACCGATAAAGATCGCAAGTGCGACAAGCAATTATATGATCGGGATAACGTCATTGTCCGGAGCGATAATCTTCTTCATGAACGGCGATGTGCTCCTCGATTATGCTGCAGGAATAGCGATAGGCGCCTTCATAGGTGCGTTGATAGGCGTGAAGGTCTCAGGTTGCATAAAGACGAGCTCCATGAGAAGTTATCTTGCGATCATCCTATTGATCGTGGCCGCCGTAGAACTCATGAAAGCAGGAGGGTTGCTATGAATCCCTCGAAGACGACAGCCTTCGTACTAAGGCTCTTCGTCACTGTGGGAATAATAGTGATGGCTGTAGGACTTATACTTTCAGAACAGGAATACGGCAACACCGTACTTTGGAGCGGCATCCTAATATTGATCTGCGCACCGCTTTTCGGAATATTGACAACGCTGTTTTCCCTCATATCCGAGAAAGATTGGAAATGGGCGAAAGTGGCAATTGTACTGATAATAATCATTACGGCAGATGTCGTAATATCAATCCTTCTCTAATAAATATAAAGAGTGCCATACATTCAGAAAAGGGAGCATTATGGATTTCTCAATAATTCAAATTGCCATAACTGCAGTTCTTATCTGCATCGCCGCCTATGCTCTGTTACGCGCCGTAAAAAGTGAAAGGGCGTGATCGGATGGGACCCGAACTTATCTATGAGGACACCGAGTGCGGTGGTCGTTTCAAACTTATGCTTAATGGTGCTGAGATAGGGTATGTCACATTCGTCAAACTATCTGAGAACATGATCGATCTCAACCATACGGTCGTCAAAAAAGATCATGAAGGACATGGTTACGGAAAACTGCTTGTGAACGCCGTGGTGGAAATGGCCAACAAAAAAGGCCTGATAATCATCCCAAGCTGCTCTTATGCAGAACACATCATGAAAAAGACCAATGAAGATTTGTAAATTCATATTTTAATGATGATTTGGTCAGATGATGTCCTTATGTTCGGACCAAAACGACCATATGGAAAACGCAGATAGAACATATGAGTGCAAGGGATGGGATTTGAACCCAAGAACCACTAAGGATTAGGCCCTGAACCTAACGTCGTTGACCAGGCTTGACTACCCTTGCAACCGGTACGCCTATTGCGTCATTGTAAATAAAAGTGATTGTGCATACCAGTCTCCTGATATGCAATGTTTGAAAATTCAGTACAGGCCTGATTAGGCTTTCATGATCTTCATCCATCCACCAGACTCGTAGATAGCAAGACCCCTTTTCTTGATTATAGTCTCGAATTCGACCCAGTCGATAACATCGAGCCTGTTGTTCTTCCCTTTCGTGAACTGCACACCGCTGGTACCCTTGACCTTACCGGGCTTGAGTCCTTTGTTGTTCGCGATCGTCTTTGCTTTTGCGATATCGATCTTTTCCATGACCATCTTTTTCCCTCCCTCATGCGCCAGGCATGCTGAATGAAATATCCAGATGTTCAATATTTAAATGTTGTCCGAAAAACTGGCCATTCACAGCCATTTTTAAAAATTTTTTACATACAAAGGATAGCCAGGGAAGAACATTCTAATGACAAATAATATCAAGACGATAACCTCTATCTAACCCTATGGGAGAAGAACCGGTCCTCGACCTAAACTCTGCTCGGAATATGTCAATGAGCCCAGAGGAGGTCTTGAAATTCGGAAAGGTATTCGGAAAATTAGGAATATCTGTCGTTATCGGTAGAGACTGCAATCCTGGCAGCATGATGATGATGAATGCGTTCGTAGCTGGGATGCTGTCGGTCGGTACCGAGATATGGGACGCGGGCATCATGCCTACGCCCGCGATCGCATTTGCATCGAAAAACTTCGATTTCTTCGTAATGGTCGGAACACCGGACAGAACAGGCGACCTTCCTAAGGGAAAGATATACAATAAAGACGGATCGCCATTGGATAGGGATTCCCTGAGGGACATCATAAGAAGATACAACGACAATGATTTTCAATTGCAGCCCTACAACAAAACGGGAACCATACATCAAATGAACATGATCGCACAAAATTACATCGAGTACATATCTGCCTCTCACAACGGACGCAGAGCCCCCATAATACTGGATTGCGGATGCGGAAGTACATCCCTATGTGCTCCACATGTACTTGCGAAGATAGGATGCGACCTTATATCCATCAATGCCCAAATAGACGGAGATTTCAGACCCAGGCCTCCTGGAATATCCAACACCGATATTGCTAGCACGAATGAGATCGTAGCATCCAACACAGGAAGCATCGGTATAGCCCTTAACGGAGACGGAACTCATCTGGCCCTGATAGACGAAGCAGGACGGTATGTCTCCCTGGAAGAAATGCTCGCACTCGTTTTGCTGCATACCAAGCCCTCTGTGCTGGTCCTACCTGTGGATATGTCGGCCGTGATAGACGACGCGTTCTATGGTACACTCGATGTTAACCCGAATTTAAAAAATGCAGCCTCACACAAAATAATCAGGACCGATGGAACATTGGAATCCACCACGAAAGCCCTCAAAGAAGAGGGGTCCGGGATCGGCGTGACGAATGACGGAGCGTTCATATTCTCTGAATCCTCGCTATGTCCAGATGCGATACACACCAGCATAATCATCTCCGAGATCGCCAGCAAGAACAGTATAAGAGATATAATCTCATCACTTCCTAAATACGTGATCGTGAATGACGTCATACATTTCTCAGGAAATCGTGAGGTTTTCACCAAAAAAATAAACGATAAGCTTACCAGCATCGAATCCAAGAGTGTCTTCGCCATCAAAGGTTGGAGAGTGGAGATGAGGAACGGATGGTTCACGATATCCTTCAACGAGGACATCCCCGATTACATTAACCTCGTATCAGAATCCAGGGACAAGGCCTATGCCATCACCATGATGGAAATGGCAAAGAGCCTGGTCTTCAGATGCGTCTGATCAGAAAACCACTTCGAGCTTGACTTCCTCACCGTTCGAATTGTAGGCTCTCCAACTCTTCCTGTCGTAAGGCTGACAGGTGATGAAATGGACACCTCCCATCTGACTGAAGAACGTAAGGTCCGCATTGGAAGGTTGATTGGAGAACCCTGGATGCGAATGCGCACTACCTGATCTACTGTAATCTATCGGTGTCATCCACTCGTTGATGAAACTGTGACTTTCTCCGAAAATGGATCCGGGCACAAGCAACATTTCTGTAACCACGCCTTCCTCCGCCCTATGATAACAGATGAATTCGTCAGGATAGGTGGATTTTGCGGATTCGTTGAAACCATCAATGAAATCGACGCTTACTCCGTATAATTTCTTCATATCGTGTTCACCAGCTTCTCACGTACACGCCTATAGAACTCTGTATTGAATCTTATGAATCTTGACTTACGGCCGGATGCACTTATGTCTATGGAGGATCTGCCTGCCATCTGGAACTCCTCCTGACCATCTGTTACGATGAGACATCCCTTGTCCATGATGGATTCCACCGTGACCTTCGCCCCCAACGGTACCACGAATGGTCTGGATGCGAACTTGTAAGCGGCCATTGGAACTATTACCATGCCGTTGACATTTGGATCGATTATCGGGGCACCGAGGCTCATCGCATAACAGGTGGAACCTGTTGGTGTGGAAACGATTATCCCGTCCGCACGTACCTCTGTCATCAAGTTATCGTTCACGTAGACCTTGAAATGCCTTATCTTGGCAATAGAATCGGTGTGGACCACGACCTCATTGACAGCATCTGCAAGATCCATACCGTTATAACGCGCCACGACCCTGGTTCTATCCTCTATGGTATATTCTCCGCGACGAAGCTTTGCGATCCCGTCCTCTATATCTTTGACATCTATCTCTGCAAGGAAACCTACGCCTCCGGCATTGATGCCGATCAAAGGCGCAGTATTATTGTTGAGCGCCCTTAGAATGGTCCCATCACCTCCGATGGTGATGATTATGTCCACTTTCATCTCACAGATCGGACATCCTTTTATCCCGAATTCCTTGGCGATGGCATCATCCAAGATTATATCTTCACCGTCGAGCGCGTTCATCACACGTTTTGTATATTCCTTGACGGTCGGTATGTTGATATTGGCACTTATTCCGTATCTGGCCTTTTCCTTGGGACTTTCCTTTCTCATTATGAAATCGTAAACTTTCCTGTCGCCGAATGCGATGAAATTCGAACGTATCTCCAAATCGAACGGCATATTCAAAGGATTTCCCTGAAGGTCCATGACCTCCCCTCCCGCTTCTTTGAGCAGAAGATAACTGGCAGCGATGTCGACGACCCTTATGGCGCGGGTGTACTTCTCGGAATACATCATGTACCCATCCGCCTGTCCTTCCGCAACGAGTTCCATCTCCAAGGATGCACATCCGTATGAACGTGAGGACTTGACCCTCTTGACCAATGCAAAACTGTCAGGATGGGCCCCGTTGCCGAGATATATCATCATGAACAGGTCGTCCATGTCGGAATTCTTCTTGGCTTTTATAGGGAGGCCGTTCTTGAACGCACCTTTTCCCTTCTCTGCGGTCATAACATCACCGGTAACAAGATTCTTGAGATACGCTGTGTGTATGCCCCTCAGATCATTCTTGCCTATGGCCATGGATATTGTGAACAGAGGGACCCCTGCCACTGCGTTGGATGTCCCGTCGATGGGATCTAGGACCATTGTCTCCTCCGCACCGTTGTCGACATAGCCTATCTCCTCACTGAGGACGTTCAGAGGTATGTTGTTCCTCGTGATGTAGTCCAAGACCGTGTTCTCTGCTATCTTGTCTATCTGAGATGTGTCCGTGCCGTCGGCCCCCATCCCCAAACAGTATCCCTTTTCGCAGGATGGGATCTTTGCGATTGCCTCCCCGACAGCATCCGCGATGCAGGCGAGGGTCTCCATGAGTGTCATGATGAGCACATATAGCGTACCCTCGCTTTTTAGGATTTTGTAAGCAAAACAATTGTTGTTATATCCGGATGGCATCCTGGATCACATGCAGCCTTTGGACGGGACCGATGAGACCGTGTTCTCGGAACGCGGCAGGATCTATACTCTCTCAGCGGACCCTGGCAACAGGGTCTACGGAGAGAGGCTGACGACCGTCAGAGGCAAAGAATACAGAGAATGGTCCCCTCAAAGAAGCAAACTTTCTGCCTATATCACCAACGGCGGCAAGGAATTCCCATTCACCAAGAGCAGCAAGGTCCTATACTTGGGAGCGTCAAGCGGCACGACCCCCTCCCATGTATCGGATATCGTATCCGAAGGAAAGGTCTACTGCGTGGAATTCGCCCCTAGGATGTTCAGGGACCTAGTCGGAACATGCGACCGCAGACCGAACATGATACCTATCCTCGCGGATGCCACGAACCCATCGGAATACCAATTCATGATAGACACCGTAGATATCGTCTATGCGGATGTAGCTCAAAAGAATCAAGCGGACATAATAGCGAACAACCTTGATCAGTTCAACGCCAAGAACGGCATGGTGGCAATAAAGGCCAGATCGGAGGATGTGACCTCGGACCCTAGAACGATATTCAAGATCGCCGAGGAAAGACTCAAAAACAGAGGATTCCGGATATTGGACTCGAGAAGTCTGGAACCTTTCGAGAATTCCCACCAGATGATCGTGTTCAGGAAGGATTGAATGACGAAAAGGACCGTGTATTCCGTAGCCTTCAAAGACGAAAAATTCCTGATGGTCTACCACCCTAAAAGAAAAGGTTGGGAGATGCCAGGTGGAAGTGTGGAGAACGGCGAGACCGTAGAAGAGGCCGCAAAAAGAGAATTCCTCGAAGAATCTGGATATTCCATAGAGATCGTTAGAACAAGGGATCTTGGACCTTGCGATGTCTGTGCCTGCAGACTCCTGAACAAGGTAACGGACGAATGCGAGATGGCATCAGAACTTTTCACTGAGATACCTTCAGAACTCTCCTTCGATAGGTCAGAATACGAAGAGACCATACCCTGGGCAAGGTCCGTCCTAAAGGAGTAAATACGCATAATATATCACGTATTTTGGAGATAACATGGTATTCTGTCCCAACTGCGGAGCAAACAACGATACCGGTTCGAAATACTGTGCCGTGTGCGGAAAGGAATTCCCCAATCAAAATGCGGGATTCAATCCTTCCGACACCACAAGAAGCGATCCCAATTCGTGTTGCAACACGAAATACGAAGAAAAGAGCATGGCCTTGGCGGTGTTCTTCAGCATCCTATTGCCTGGACTTGGAGTGATATATGTAGGGAAGACCACCGAAGGATTGATGATGTTAATCCTCGCAGTATTGTGTCTAATCTTAGGATTCTTCTTCGTATTGCCCTGGTTCGGTTGCGTTGTGATCTGGCTAGTATCTCTGGTATACACGGCAGTGAAAGCCGGCGAATATAACAACAAACTAAGCAGCACAGGTCAGCCACCCTGGTGATACTAGTATAAAAGTGAACCTTTTAATACTCGGTATCATTTGGTATGCTCAAGCCTCGCCGCCTATATAATGATCGGAGAATCAACATATGGCAAGAATGCAAACAAGAAGAAAAGGTAAGTCTTGCTCAAGACGCCCCATGATCAGCGAAAACCCAGCTTGGGTACCCCTCAACGCCACCGAAATCGAGGAGCTCACTGAGAAGTTCGCCAAAGAAGGAATGGTGTCTGCTAAAATCGGACTCGTTCTCAGAGACCAGTATGGAGTTCCCAATGTCAGATTGGCAACTGGAAAGAACCTAACTGAGATCATGGAGGAAAGAGGAGTTTTATCTTCCCTGCCAGAGGATCTCGCGAACCTCATGAGACGCGCCATCGACCTTAATGTTCACGTAAAAGAGCACAAGGGAGATTACGCCAACAAAAGAGGACTCGAGTTGATCGAAGCTAGGATCAGAAGGCTTGAACGCTACTACAAAAAGAATGGCGTCATACCGAAGACCTGGAAATATTCGCTCAACAACGCAGAGCTAATGCTTAAGTGAGAAATTATGGACGAATTCGTCCTACCTCCCAAACTTTTTTCCCATTTATCTCAAGCTGCAAACATAGTTCGCAGCCATGATTTTATTCAGATATTCTCACATTATGATGCAGACGGCATCTCGGCCGCTGCCATCGTAGCAAAGGCCTTATTGCGTGAGAAAAAAGAATTCAGAGTAACATTGTTCACTACACTCAATGATCCAAATATGGAAATCATAAAGAGCACTGCGGCAGAATGTATGATCATAACAGACCTCGGCGCATCCTACATCAAAGAATTCGATGCAATGAACTGTGATGTGATCGTTCTGGATCACCACACCATATGCGACCAGGCGAAGAGGATATGCTATGCCAACCCGCATCTTTACAACATAGACGGGATGACCTCTGGTTGCGGTGCCACGATGGCGCTGCTGTTCGCTGTCACCTTGAACGAAAAGAATTGGGATCTGGTTCAGATCGCCTTCGCTGGTATCGCGGGAGACAGACAGCATATCAACGGCCTTTCTGGCCTTAACACATATCTTTTGGATGAGGGAACGAAGAGAGGATTCATAGAGGTCACAGATGGCTCCTTGATACCCATCGGAGAACTTACGGCCGAGCTCTTCACATCCACAGACCCGTATATACGTGGAGTGAGCGGGAGCGTCGACGGTGTGGCTAAACTTCTGGATGATGCGGGCATAGAACACACCAAACACTTCAAAGACCTGACCGAGAACGAGAAAAGAAGGCTTACCTCACTGATAACCGTAAAATTGGTACAGCAGGGAGTTTCACTGCAAACCCTGATGGAGGTCTCTCACACGAGATATTATCTGTCCGAATGGAAAATGGATGCCGAAGCACTTTCATCCTTACTCAACGGATGCGGACGCCTGGGACTTATGGGCGTGGGCGTGGGAGCAGGTTTAGGTGACAAGGAATGCCTTAGAAAAGCAAAGGACATAGAGACAGAATCCAAGAAACAGACCATCAACGGTGTTCTGATCATCGATAGGATCGGATTGACCCAGATGAAGAACATTCAATGGTTCGACAGTTCGACTTCAGGGTTCACCGGAATGATATGCGGCATTGCTATGCAGTTCATTGGCGACCACAGAAAACCTACAATCGGTATCAACAGTTCAGAAGGTCTTGCTAAAGTTTCATCCAGAGGGATGTGGGAACAGCTCGACAGAGGTGTCGACCTTTCCAAAGCACTCAAGATCGCCTGCGAATCGGTAGGCGGTAACGGTGGCGGTCATAAGATAGCCAGCGGCGGTTCTTTCGATCCTTCCAAGATCCAAGAATTCCTAAATAACTTGGATAAGGTGGTAGGAGAACAACAGGTCACCGCCAAGTGACCCTAACCTCATCGGTCCTGAATCTTTGTCTCACCACGGTGTCGTTGATATTCATCCTGACACCTGAATTATACATTATATTGCCCAACCAAGCGATCATCGCACCATTGTCCATGCAGAATCTCCTGTCGGGACAGAACATCTTTGCCCCGCGTTCCTTGGCCATGGTATCGACCATCTCGCGAAGACGCATGTTCTGTGCCACCCCTCCGCCCAACAGGACCTCTTCCTTGCCTATGTGCGCCATGGCACGTTCTGTGACCTCTGTCAGCATCCCAAAGGCTGTCTCCTGTATCGAGAAGGCTATGTCCTCTACACGCTCGCCTTTATTGCTGAATGCGAGTGCGGCCGTCATTATACCGGAGAAGGCCATATCCATACCTTTCACTGAATAAGGAAGCTCTAAAAGCTTGTCTCCCTGCTTGGCCAATTTCTCTATCGTGGGGCCTGCGTAATATCCTAGCCCGAGTTCCCTTCCCAATTTATCGAGCATATTTCCTATGCCCACATCCTGAGTTTCACCGAATATACGATATCTCTCATCGGAATATGCGATGATCTGGGTATTCCCTCCGGATGCGTAAAGGAGCACCGGGTCCGTACATCCTGTGGTCGCATTGCCTATCTCAATATGCGCGATACAATGATTGACGCCTATTATCGGAATTTCCAATATGCTTGAAAGCGAACGCGCTGCTGTAGCGGCCACCCTGAGACACGGGCCGAGCCCTGGACCCATGGAGAATGAAATGAGGTCCACATCATGGAGTGATACCTTTGCTTCCTCTGCAGACCTGGTGATTATACTTGAGACCACATCCGCATGATGATTGGCTGCCTCTCTCGGATGGAGCCCACCCTCTGGAGGCTTATACATGTCCAACACATTGGACAGGACCTTCCTCTCGGAATCCACGATGCCTACGCCCAAAGTATGGGCCGTTCCCTCGATGCCTAGTGTGATCATCTGTCCCGCTGATTCGGTTCTTACAATAAATATGTGGTCCTCGGGACCTCACTCCATATGGATAAGCTCATCCTTTGGAGGTTTCCAATTCTTCATCAATGTCCTCAATAATGTAATTCCCCAAACACCCATGATCAGCGACCCCAATATCTCTGAGATCGTGACGCCCCACCACATATACGTTACAACACCAAATGTGGCAAGATACAAACACACCGGTACCTGAAAGATATTTCTGATCACTGTGGATATCAATGATTTGATGCCTAACCCCAATGATTGGAAGAACCCGGAACTTACAAAACCCAGTGCTAGGAATGGAAGGAACAATCCCATTATCCTCAACGTATTGACCATATCTTCCCTCAAAAATATGGTATTGTCAGAATAAGAGAATAATATGCATATCTGCGGAGCAAAAACGTATATCAAAACCATTAGCGCTAACATGACCACTATCATTACCTTCAAGGCATAGTAATACGCGATATTGATCCTATCATAACGCTTCGCACCATAGCTTGCAGCACACACTGGCACTATCGCCCATGACATTGCCATAAGAGGAATTGTAGCAATGTCTATGATCCTCCACACACTTGAATACACAGCAACTGAGTCCGTACCGCCGACGTCGTTGATGATCGTATTCATCAGCATAGCGACCACAGAGATCATTATCATCTCCATTGCAGCAGGCAATCCCACGGACAATATGTCCTTAGAAATTATTTTATCAATTTTGAATTTCTTGAATGACAGCCTGAGGTATGTGTCTTTTTTTATCTTATACCAATAGACGCACATCAATAAAGGTATCCCCATCGCAACAATAGTGGCCAACGCAGCACCAGCAAGACCCCAGTCGAACACATAAATGAATATAGGGTCAAGAACGATGTTTATTGCTGCTCCCGCTATCTGTATGTTCATGGATCTTTTCGCTGAACCTTCTGACCGTAATAGACTGGAAAAATAGCTAGAAAGGAATATCACAACGGTGCCGGCAATTATGGGTATTATGTACGCCAAACACTCATCTTCTATCCCTGCTCCACCGATCTTTCCGATCAAGAAGGGAGTTATCAACAACATGAGGACGGTCATGATAACGCCGCAGATTATCACAAGTATCATTCCCTGGACCGCGGCCTTGTCTGCTCCTTCCACATCCTTGGAACCTATCCTTCTGGCTATTGCTTGAGAAGCTCCAACACCTATACCGCTGCCTATGGCGATGAGTATGAAGAATATCGGGAAGACGACACCCAAAGCGGCCAAAGCATCTGAACCAAGACCAGTGACCCAAACGGCATCGATGACATTGTTGAGTGTCTGAATGATCAAAGCAACAGATATTGGAATTATCATTGCTATGATGGCCTTTTTGGGGTCTCCAGTTAGGATGTTAACATCCTTGGTTCTTCTAGATGTCTCTTCCATATATTGCCCCCCAGCGTCAGCCCGTACATATATCTGTTTCTTTTTAAAGATTGAAAAGAGCCACTCTCAGAAAGTTTAATAAGGATAAGCGAATACACGGTCACGCTGGGCTCGTGGTCTAGGGGTTATGACGCCACCTTGACATGGTGGAGGTCGCCGGTTCAAATCCGGCCGGGCCCACCACTTTTATCATTTATGCTTTGACAGGAATGACGATTTGGATCCTTTGTATTCCAATCAAAAACAAATATTTTTTGTATTATGCTTGAAAAAAATAGTTTCATAAAAGAACTATGTTCTCACTCAGAATGACATCGTCATGCGTCCTCTTCCCAAGGATCTTCATGATCTTATCGCTGTGTATCCCCCTTATGCGATAGATCTCCTCAGAACTATAGTTTGGGATGCCCTTGGCGACCACTTCGTCATTGCAGACGATCTCGATCACATCTCCCTTTGAGAATTGTCCTTTGATATCCTTCACTCCCACTGGGAGAAGGGATTTATGGGACTCCAAGGCCTTCAATGCACCTTCGTCGATCACAATGGTGCCTGCGGCGTGGGCGGCTTTGACCCAGCGCCTCTTCTTGCTGATACAGATATCGGAAACGAATATCGTTCCGACTTCCTGTCCAGTGGCCGCCTTTATCAGCATGTCCTCCATCTCGTTGGAGACTATTATCATCCTGCATCCTGCATCCCTGCATATCTCAGCGGCCCTGATCTTGGTCTTCATGCCCCCTGTGCCGACGCGAGATGTGGTGTCTCCGGCCGCGCCAGCTATGTCCTCGGTTATCTCTGTGACCGCGGGAATGAGTTTGGCATCAGGATGGATCTTTGGATTCTTATCATAGAGCCCGGCGACATCGGAGACGATTATCAGGAGATCGGCATCTATCCTGCTGGCTATCACAGCGGACAAGGTATCATTGTCACCGAACACCGGACCTATCTCCTTCACACATATCGCATCGTTCTCGTTGAATATCGGGACGACATCGTTCTCCAACAACGCATCTATCGTGTTGTTCAGATTCAACACGGTCTCCCTGTCAGAGTAATCATCCAATGTTATGAGTATCTGGGCGACGACGATGCCGTACTTCTGGAAACTATCATTCCATTTCTGCATGAGTATGCTTTGGCCGACCGATGCGGCAGCCTGTCTGATGGGTATCTCCTTGGGCTTCGGCTTCACCTTCATGGCCTTCAAGCCTATGCCTATGGCCCCAGAAGTGACGATCAGGACCTCCTTCCCCAGATCCCTGAGGTATTTGACCTGAGCCGCCACGGAGTCCATGAACATCGATGATGCCGTGTCCCCGCCCATCGTTATCGATGTGGTGCCCACTTTGATGACGACCCTGTCAACATCTCCCAGAAGATCCTTCCTGTCAGCCATTTGATCACAACTCGAATTTCTTGTCCAACGACCTATGGGTGAATTTCTTAGCATCCTTGCCCACATAGTCCTTGACGACCTGACCTTTACCCACTAGGATGTACTTGTAGATCATCAGGCCCTCCATCCCCACCGGACCGCGGGAATGTATCTTGTTGGTGCTGATACCGACCTCCGCACCCTTGCCGAATCTGTAACCGTCCGCGAATCTTGTGGAGGCGTTGATGAACACGTCTGCGGAGTCCACCCATTTGGCGAATTCCATCTGCCTCTCTTTATCCTCTGTTATTATGGCATCTGTATGATGCGATCCGTGGAGATTTATGAAATCTATGGCATCCTTGATCGAATCGACTATCTTTATCGAGACTATGAGATCGCCGTATTCGGTGTCCCAATCCTTGTCTGTGGCCGGCACCGTGTTGAAATCACTCAGTATCTCCTTCGCCCAGCTATCGACCCTCATCTCCACCTTATTCTCGGAATAAAGTTCTGCCATCTCCGGAAGGAAATCCTCGGCGATATCCTTGTTCACGAGCAAGGTCTCCATCGCATTGCATACTGCGGGATACTGGACCTTGGAATCGAATGCCACCTTGAGCGCCAGATCGATGTCCGCGTATCTGTCCACATACACATGACAGATGCCTGCGGCGTGCCCCAGGACGGGGATCTTGGTGTTGTTCTGGATGTAACTGACGAACTCGTTGGAGCCTCTCGGAATCAGGAGGTCTATGTACTTGTCCAAAGTGAGTATGGATGAGATGTCCTCTCTCGTCTCCATCAGGACGAACGCCTCTTTGGGTATTCCGGCCTTGGATGCCGCTTCGACAAGTATCTCGAACAGGACCTTTATCGTGTTGAGGGCCTCGGAACCGCCCTTGAATGCGACGGCGTTGCCGCTCTTTATGCAAAGGGAAAGTATCTGCGGGACGACATCAGGACGCGATTCGAATATCACTCCCAGGAGTCCGATCGGACATCTCACCTGGTAGAGTACGAGATCGTCGTCCAGCTCCAATGTGGACATCGTCTCGCCCACAGGGTCTGCGAATTTCACAACATCGTTTATACCATCTATCATGCCAGTGATCTTCTCGTCGTTGACCTTGAGCCTCTTTACCATGGGATCGGTGATCTTGCCTTGGGCCTTCATGACCTCCGCGGCCTCCATGTCCTTCGCATTGGCGGCAAGGATGTCTGCGCGATGACCGTCCAGGGCGAGCGCCATCGCTTTGAGCGCATCGTTCTTGATCGATGTATCGATGACGGCCAATTTGAGCGCAGCCTGCTTCGCACCCGTGATCTGTATGATGATGTGAGTCATGTCCCTTCGACACCTGGATTGCCTTCATCTCTTAAAGAGTTTGATAAAAGGAACAATCCTTTAATAGGTAAAGTGGATTGTTTCCGCCAGAGCCGAGGTAGCCAAGCCCGGTATGGCGGTGGTCTCGAAAACCACTGGTCCTAGACCTCGGGAGTTCGAATCTCTCCCTCGGCGCCATTACATTTTAAAAATTCGATGATTTTCTTAAACGACGCATAAACCGATAGAATATACCAAAATTACAAAATGGAAATTTTCCTTCCCATGCACTCAATTACGCCAACGACCAATGCGTTCCCCATCACAAAATATCTCTGACGATCCGTCATTCCAACATCTGTCCAACCATCGGGGAATCCGTTGATACGTTCACATTCCAACGGCGTTAATCTCCTCAGACGACCTGTATTTGGATCACATATCAAATGACTGGACCTATTGACCGTTCCTTCACTTGTAAGCATTGTACGAGCAGGCATATCAAGATTATCTGGGAAAGATATTGCACCCTCAGAATAACAGTATTTGTGACCTTGTTTACTAGTACGTTCCAATTTTTTTGATCCTTTTAGATACTTCCATTTATCTGGATCCTTAATGTAATATCTCTCATCAACATCACTCTCAAGAATGGTTCTAAGCATGATCTGATCTTCTGATCTAACAGGAACGATTTCACGAGTGTAGACCCTTTTACCTTTCATTACGCCTGCACTAAAGAACGACTCTTCAAAAGAATCAGAAAGATCCACAAGCGTGGGATAATCTTTATCTGATATACTGAATTCATTGACCTTTTTCTGTATCGGCATTCCTTTCACGGGAAATATATCGGCAAAGAATCCTTCAGTAGATACAATCTCTTCGAATCCGAGGTCCTCTACGGATTTCACAAAATCTAAATCTTTTTTGCATGCAAATATGAATGTTCTCCGCCTTCTTTGCACCATTCCGTAATCTGCTGCATTAATCACACGCCACTCAACATAATAGCCATTATCTGCCAAACATCTCAGTATGACACCAAAATCACGTCCTCTTTGAGAGGCTGGCGATTTCAATAACCGATCTACATTCTCTAATAGTACATACTTGGGAGAATGTGCCTTGATGATATCATCGATATGCCACCAAAGAACACCCTTCTTACCTTCTATTCCTTTTGCACCAGTACTTGCAACGGAATAATCCTGACATGGAAAACCTCCCACTAGAAGATCGTGATCAGGCACGTTCTTTTTTGCAATGCCAATGTCCTCATTGACATTCTTGGAACCTTTTCCTGAGAAATGCGAATTATAACAATTAAAGGCAAATTGAGTTTTGGAATCTGGCTCCCATTGATCTGCCCATATGGTCTCAAACCGATCTGATGCAGTCTCCAAACCGACGCGGAACCCCCCCACGCCTGCAAATAATTCGACCACTCGGATCTTCTCGACCATAAAATGGTGAATGAACATTTGATTTAAAAACATCACTTCGTACTTCGATTATGCTTCAATTTGATTGTTTGTATGACCCTCTCTAAATCTGTTTTGATCTCACATTCCCAAACAACAATGACCTTCCATCCATCTTTTTCAAGAGATCTTATCTTTTCAGCATCTCTTTTGACATTCTGATCAAATTTATTTTTCCAGAAGTCTACATTATTCTTGGGAAGAGGAAGCTCACATATAGGACATCTGTGCCAAAAACATCCATTTACGAATATTGCGATCAATCTACCCGGATATGCTATGTCTGGCTTTCCGGAAACATCCCAGTGGACCCTATATCCTGACATTCCATTGTCCCTTAGTGCTTTTCTAAGGATCATCTCTGGTTTAGTATCCTTTCCACGGTTAGAACTCATCACCTTCGAGACATTGTCACTTTTTGGTATCGGACTTCTCCTATCTCGAACATAATCTTTGTCCATGTGACACAAAATGCACACAGATCTAATAAATCATTACATAGATTATTCATCGTGACGAAGTCCCGCCCTTATGATGAAAAAGATGCCAAATCGGTATTGAACTACGCGGGAAAACTAACTGGTCATACTCTATATGAAATAGGTGTGATCGACCTTGACAAAACGGGGACACCCCTTCATACAAAAGGATTCTTTGGACAATATCTCGAAAAAGGATATTTTTTCATAGAGAACAATAGTTCGCCTGAACCGGATTTTATCGACATAGGAATTGAACTTAAATCTACTCCGATGAAAAAGAACTCCAGTGGTATTGTTTCCAAGGAACGTTTGGTACTCAACATCATAGACTATATGAAATTGAATGAATTGAAATTTGAAGGCTCGTTCAAAAGAAAGAATGGAGATCTTCTAATTGTATTCTACAAATGGGAATCAAATAAGAACTTCTATGATCTAAAGATACTGAAGGTGGTCCACTGGAGATTCCCAGACGACGACCTAAGAATTATAGAGGAAGATTGGAGAACAATCGCAAAAATGGTAGAAGAAGGAAGAGCCGAGGAACTATCTGAGAGATTTACAATCTATTTGGGTGCTTGTCCAAAAGGCTCAGGACATGAAAATGACTATCGTAAACAACCATTCTCCAACATTAAAGCTAGACAAAGGGCCCTATCACTAAAGTCATCATATGTCAACAAAATATACAGGGATTCTACATTAGAAGAGTGCGAAGGCGTATTTTCTTGGAAAGAAAAAAAACAAGAGCCCTTGGCAATGACTTCCTTGTTCGATGGTAAAAAATGGGCAAAAAATGAATCATTTGAACAATACGTCCTTGATAATTTTAAAAAATTCATTGGAAAAACATGTGAGGAGATAGAAATTGAATTGGGAGTTGAACTTAATCCCGCATCAAAAAGTTATCGTGCAACCTTGGCGCTCAGAATAATGGGCGTAAGAACAAAACATGTACGAGAATTCGAGGATGCCGACATATCAATGAAGACCATACTTCTGAAGGACAACAACACTCCACAAGAAAGCATGTCGTTTCCCTATTTTGATTACTGTAAAATAACACAAGAATTCTGGGAAACCTCTGAATTTCATGACGATCTTGATAAGAAATTCTTCTTTATTGTTTTCCAAAAACCGAAAGAAAAGAACAACAAGAACACATTATTCAAAGGAGCATTCTTTTGGTCCATGCCAGAAAAGGACCTCAAAGAAGCTGAAAAGGTCTGGAATATCACTAAATCTATGATAGAAAATGGCAAAATAGACAAATTTCCTGGATCCAGAGACAACTCTGTATCTCATGTACGTCCACATGGAAGAGATAGTAAGGACCTGTGCCTTGCACCAGATGGCAATAAGTACAAAAAGAACTGCTTTTGGATCAATCGCACATACATAACAAAAATAGTAAAAGAAAGTGGGATACTAAACAGTAAAACTAAGTGATAAAATATCAACCGATTGATGTGTCAATCCATAACTGACCCAAATCTGAAATTCATGCATGCACTGCTAAATATACTTCAATAACGAAGAATAATAAAAATCAAAACATTTTGAGAAGACGCATCTTCTCCGGCGAGATATGGCAGTATCCTTTGGGATTCCTATCTAAATAGTCCTGATGCTCCGGTTCCGCCGGGAAAAAATTCTCCAACGGACCTATCTCCGTGAAGAACGAATCATGTTTGGTCATCTCGACCTCTGCGATGCCCCTGACCACGGCCGCAGAACCCTCGTCCGTCCAATATATCCCTGTACCGTATTGCTTCCCTATGTCGTTCCCCTGATGGTCCTTCTCGGTCGGATCGATGACGAGGAAGAATGCCCAGAGAAGACGCTCCAGATGGATTATCTTTGGATCGTATTCCACCCTGACGGCCTCCTTGTATCCGAATTTGCCGGAACATACCAGCATATAATCCGGGACAAGCTTGTCATAACCGTTGGCGTAACCGCACTCCGTGTCCTTTACCCCGCGCAACCCTGCGAATGCCTTCTCAAGCCCCCAGAAACACCCTCCAGCGAGATAGATCACGAATCTTCCCTCCTTTGGTACATATGACCCGTCGGGAACACCGTTCATGATATATTCAGTGCATCGTGGATATTTCAAGGATGCTAATCGAGAAACCCCCGATAAACATCAAATTTTTGCTCAAGCTATATTATCTTCCTAGGTCGATATACGAACAGGATGATGGTCATGGATGTTAACATACTGCTCTTTGATGACTTTGAAACGTTGGACATATTCGGCCCCGTCGAAATATTAGGCATGGTGGAGGAATACGAACTTCACTATCTCTCGAAGTTGGGCGGAACCGTGACAAGCGCACAGGGCGTGAAAGTGGTCACTCGATCCACATCCGACATCAATAAGAACGGCATATTGGTGATCCCTGGCGGAAAAGGTACAAGGACCCTGATCAATGATCATGAATTCATATGTTTCCTGAAGGAAATGGCGGACGCGTCAGAATTCTGCCTTTCGATCTGCACAGGTTCTGCCCTTTATGCAAAGGCCGGTGTCCTTAACGGCAAAAAGGCCACTTCGAACAAAAGAGCTATGAAATGGGTAAGATCGACGAATGACAAGGTCATTTGGATAGACAAGGCCCGTTGGGTCGTGGACGGAAAATACTACGCCTCTTCCGGGATCTCTGCCGGAATGGACATGACCCTGGAATTCGTGAACGATAGGTTCGGTAAAGACAAGGCAGAAGAAATAGCGAACCGTATGGAATACATATGGAACGATGACCCTACGATAGATCCGTTTGCAAAATGAAAAGACGGTCCTTTTGCCTCAAAAAGAACGTGCCCTTTCCCCGAAATATCCAAACTGAGCCTTTGACTATGATCAACTTCTAGTGATCACCTGTCAAATATCAACGGAAGTAAAATTCGACAGTCACCCCTGAAAGCATACGCCCGGGATGGAACGCCCATCGAAGACGGCAAGCAGATCAAAGCATCTTCTTCTCTTTTCTCAGATACATCATGCCAAGCACGCCGAGTGCGAGTATGATGATTACTGCAACGATTACAGCGACACTCATGAGAATGGTATGCAAATCTAAAGATATAACAATAACTGAAAAAGATTAAGAGAGGTTTACGGCCCTGGTGGGAAGGTATAGCACGGTCCTATCAAGGTCTATGTTCAGGTCATAAGGCCCGATCATGCAGATTTCTTTTTCTTGCTCTGCATGTAGTAATAGACACCGCCGACAACGACAACGATCACTACTACTGCAACTACTGCCCAAATCCATGAGTCCATATTTATTTCTCCTTCATTGCTGAAAGGTAACTAGTGCCTTTGTAGCTACCCCTTGACCGATTAAGTACATATAAATATGTTCTTATTGGACAATATATTGCGTATGATGTCCAGACGCCCATCTGTTAACACTATAGGGATAGCAATGACCGCGATATACCAATTTTTAGGACCAGAGAAAAAAGGATAATATATTAACATGAGAAGGAATCTGTGCGAAAAAGAGGGAAGCAACATGCTGACCGCAGGCAAGATAACAAAAGAGGACATCCCAGAGGCCCTAAGCATATCATTGAAGGAACTGGGTTCTGACTATCTATCAGAGAAGGATTTCGAAGAGGCATTGAGCTCGAGGAATGCATTCTGCATCGTCGTACGCGATGACGGAAAGGTCGCAGGATTCGCGATATGTCAGATATTCGGTCCTGATATGGTCGACAAGATGCTCCATCTTCCCGACAGCCGGGAACGCAGCATGCTGATGTCCAAGAACAGGATCGGCCTTTTCGATTCCGTCTCGGTATCGGAGACATCCAGAGGAAAAGGGGTTGGAACCGTCCTTGCCAAGACTTGCATGGACAGATTCAGGGCCGAAGGCACCGAAGCAGTGACCGCGATGGCATGGGAGGATTACACTGGCCATTGTAACATAAGGAAGATACTGGTCAACTCCATGGAACTCACCCCGTCCTATGCTATCAAGGGCTATTGGAATCAATTCGTGAACTCCCCCGAAGGACATCACTGCCCGATGTGCGGATCTCCGTGCAAATGCTTCGGAAGATTGTTTTACAAAGAATTCTGAGCCTTGCACTTCTTCTCGGCGTAAAAGGATGCCACTATCGTCAACGTGAAAGCCACCAGGATGAACAACAACGATGCCAGGACGGATACCTCATAATATTCTGAAATCAGCATCTTGACACCGACGAAGATGAGTATTGCTCCCAATCCGTACTTCATGTACTTCATCGTGACCATCGTTCCCCTGAGGGCGAAGTACAGCGACCTGAGTCCCATTATGGCGAATATGTTAGATGTGTACACAATGAATGTGTCCGTCGTTATCGACAGGCATGCCGGTATGGAATCGAACGCGAACATTATGTCGGAAAGCTCTATGACGACGATACATATCAGAAGAGGCGTCGCCATCTTGACACCGTTCTTTACGGTGAATAATTTGGCACCGTCCAATTCAGGCGATGCCTTGATGCGCCGACATAATTTGACGACAAAAGAATCCTTCTGATCCTTCTCTTTGGCAAATGCCGTCTTTATCGCTGTATATATCAATATCGCACCGAAGATGTACATCACGATGTGGAATGATTCCAGCAATTCAGAACCAACGAATATGAATATCGCACGGAAGACGATCGCACCGACGACACCATAGAACAGTGCCTCGTGCTGATATTCGTCAGGAATCGCAAAATACGAGAATATCACAATGAATACGAAGATATTATCGACACTCATCGCTTTTTCTACCGCATATGACGCCAGATACTCAGTGGCCTTATCCGAGCCCATCTCGACATAGACGAATACCGCGAATATGAGGGCGACCGTGACCCACATGGCGGTCATCAACAAGGCCTTCCTCACAGGTATGTGCTTTGGACCGCGGTTGAAAACTCCCAGATCCAATGCGAGAAGCACTACGACTATAACGCCGAAAACAACCCACATTATGGTCTGGTCAATCATATGATCAAAAATGGGATAGTAAAAAGGGGTTTTTAAAGGAATTGGACCTAACCGTCAAAGACCTTCTAGCTTCTGCCTTATTTTGGACTTCTTTCCGGACTGTCCAGCTGGTTTCTTGCCGGCGTTCTCGTCCAATTTCTCGAGAAGTTCCTTCTCATAAGGTGTGACCTTCTGCGGAATGTCTATGCGGACTCTGACGTACATATATCCGCGTACCGACGAACTGACCTTGGGCAATCCCTTGTTGGGGATCCTGAGGACGCCGCCGATCTGCGTACCGGCGGGTATGTTGACCTCCAAGGTCTCCCCTTCCAGGGTCTTGACCTTCTCGGTCCCTCCCAGTACAAGACGGGAGTATGTCGTGGTGACCTCTGTCCAGAGATTTAGACCATCGCGCTGGAAATCCTTGCTCTCCTTTACGTGTATAAGCACGTAAAGGTCTCCTGGACCTCCGCCGTTGTATCCTGCATCCCCTGCACCTGTCACCCTTATGCGCGACCCATCCTCCATTCCCTTGGGGACCTTCAGAGCGATCTTCGATGTGGTGCTGTAACTTCCTGCTCCACGGCACTTCGGGCACTTCTCGTTGAAGACCTTGCCCGATCCGTGACACGTAGGACATTCCGCTACCGCCACCATGTTACCGAACGGGGTGCGCTGCACCCTTTGGACCCTTCCCTGACCTCCGCAGTCCGGACATGTCTGTACCTTACCGCCTTTGCCTCCGGTCCCGTTACATTCCTGGCAGGCGACCGTGTGCGGTACGTTTATCTCGATCTCCTTGCCATTCAGAACGTCCGTGAGTTCGATAGTTATGTCATAACGAAGGGACTCGCCCGCACGGGCTGTGGTCTTTGAACTGTTGCGGCGACCTCCGAACATGCTTCCGAACAGGTCACCGAATATGTCGCTGACATCATCGGCATGGGTGAAGTCGTCCCAGGAGAAACCTCCGTTGCTGAACTGGCCCTCGACACCGGCGCGTCCGTACTGATCGTACATTTTACGCTTATCGGCGTCCGAAAGTACCTCATACGCTTCCGAGATCTCCTTGAACTTGGCCTCGGCGACCTCCTTATTCTCTGTGGACACATCAGGATGGTATTTCTTGGCCAACTTGCGGTATGCCGCTTTGATCTCATCTGGAGTGGCGTCCTTCTGCACTTCCAGTATCGCGTAGTAATCTGTTTCTCCTGGCATATGGTATCAGCCCTTATTCGTCATCGACTATTTTATAGTCCGCATCGACGAAACCATCATCCTTCTTGGCACCACTTGAGGAGCCTGACGAGGAGGCGTTTCCAGTCTGTTTGCTCTGTTTCTGAGCCTGTTCCTTTTGATCTGGCTGTTGATAGATCCTTTCACTCATGGGGCCCATGGCCTTCATCAATGCATCTATCTTGACCTTTATTGCGGACGTATCGTCGCTGCCTTTGACGGCCTCGAGATCGCTGATCGCTGCGTCGATGTTGACCCTCTCTTCCTGGGTCGCCTTGTCGCCGAGCTCATCCATGGTCTTGCGGGCACTAGCTACAAGCGTGTCTGCCTGGTTGCGCACCTCGATGTTCTCGACCTTCTTCTTGTCAGCATCAGCATAATGCTCTGCCTGCTTGACAAGTTCCTCTATCTCGTTCTTGTTGAGCTTATTGGAGGATGCGATCGTGATCTTCTGCTCTTTTCCGGTACCTTTGTCCTTTGCCGACACGTTGATTATACCGTTGGCATCGATATCAAAGGTGACCTCGATCTGAGGCAATCCGCGTCTCGCAGGCAATATGCCGTCGAGGATGAATTTTCCGAGGGCGGTGTTGTCCGCCGCCATCTTCCTCTCTCCCTGGACCACATTGATCTCTACGGAAGGTTGATTGTCCACTGCTGTGGAGAACACCTGGCTTTTCTTTGTCGGAATGGTGGTGTTCCTCTCGATGAGCATCGTAGCGACACCTCCGAGGGTCTCTATCCCGAGGGACAGAGGCGTGACATCCAACAGGAGAACGTCCTTGACCTCTCCTGACAGTACTGCACCCTGGACGGCCGCACCCATGGAGACACACTCCATTGGGTCTATTCCGCGTTGGATCTTGGGCCCTACTATGTTCTCGACGAAACTCTGGACCATTGGCATCCTGGTCGGACCTCCGACCATGATGATCTTGTCTATGTTGTCGTTGGTGAAGTGGGCATCGTTCATTGCCTGCTCGATGGACTGCTTGCATCTGCTGACGATCGGTTCGACGAGCTGTTCGAGCTTCGCACGTGTAATCGTCTGCACCAAGTGTTTAGGCCCTGACGCATCGGATGTTATGAATGGGAGGTTGATCTCTGTCTGCATCGTTGTGGACAGTTCGATCTTTGCCTTCTCGCATGCCTCTCTGACCCTCCAGAATGCCATGTTATCCTTCGACAGGTCTACACCTGTCTCATTCTGGAACTGTTTGATGACGTACTTGGTCATTACCTCGTCCATATCGGATCCTCCCAGCTGGGTGTCACCGGATGTTGAGATGACCTCGAACACACCGTCACTGAAATCCATGATGGTGACATCCAAGGTTCCTCCTCCGAGGTCGAAGACCATGATCTTCTGCGCTGTGCCGGACTTATCCAATCCATAAGCGAGTGCTGCTGCCGTAGGTTCGTTGATTATACGGACGACCTCCAGTCCTGCAATTGCACCGGCATCCTTGGTTGCCTGCCTCTGATTATCGTTGAAATACGCAGGAACGGTGATGACCGCCTTGTCGACCGTCTCACCCAGGTAGGACTCTGCGTCCTTCTTTATCTTCTGAAGTATGAATGCGGAGATCTGTTGGGGGGTGTACTCCTTTCCCTGTGCGACGACCTTCTGATTGGATCCCATCTTTCTCTTGACGTTCTTGATGGTACCGTCGGGATTCGTCACCGCCTGTCTCCTTGCGGGCTCTCCGACCAGGAGTTGCCCGTCTTTTGTGAATGCTACGTATGAGGGGAATGATTTTCCACCTGCGCTTGTTCCCTCAGCGGAGGGTATCATGGTTGGCCTCCCGCCTTCCATTATGGAGGCGGCCGAGTTGCTTGTTCCGAGATCAATTCCTATTATTCTTGACATCTTGCTCACCTTTCCTTATTTTGCTTCTTCTTGTTTTTTGGTCACGATGACCTTCGCATACCTTATGACGCGACCATCCATCGTGTATCCCTTTTGGAACACCTGGGCGATTTTACCGTCGGTGTCACCGTCCACTGTACACATCGCCTCATGGACATGGGGATCGAATTGCCCTTCAGATGGGATCTCTTTCAGACCCTTCTCCTCGAGCATCTTCATCAGATTCTTCCTTACGCCTCTGAAACCGGTTACAAGGTCCGTCTCCTCGGTCGCGGTCGCCAGTGCGCGATCCAGATCGTCTATCACTGACAACAGTTCTTTGACCATCCCTTCGTTGGCGTATTTCCGGAACTCCTCGTTCTCCTTCTGTGTCCTTTTACGATAGTTGTCGAAGTCCGCCTGCAGCCTCCTTGCCATGCTGAGGTATTCCTCCGCCTTGGATTGCGCCTCGGCGAGATCATCTTTAACAACGCTCTCTGCCTGTATATTAGATTCGGATGCGTCCTCGGCTATCTTGTCCTCTTTTTCCGCGGACTTTTTTTTAGACTTGTCAGTCATCGGGATGGCCTCTGTAATTTCTTGTTTAAAGTAAAGGGGGCCTGGGCCCCCAGTTTTTTAATGTTTTCAATCGTCCATGCCGCCAGGCATTCCGCTTCCGTCTCCCATCTGGGGAACGGGGCTTGCTTTGGATGCGATCACATCATCGATCCTGAGGATCATGACGGCTGCATCGGTCGCAGAGTTGATTGCCTGTTTTCCGATCCTGTAGGGTTCGATGACATCGAGTTTGAGCATGTCCTCGACCTTTCCAGAGAAGGGATTCAGACCAGCGTAGGTCTTGCCTGCCTTGTGCTGTTTCCTCATCTCGATGACAATATCAATTGGGTCCAGACCTGCATTCTCAGCGAGTGTAGAGGGGATTATTTCCATTGCAGATGCAAATGCTTCTATTGCGATCTGTCCTCTTCCACCGACCGACTGTGCGTAGTCCCTGAGGCCCATGGCGATCTCCATTGCTGTCGAGCCGCCGCCTGTGACTATCATTCCGTCTTCGATAGAGACCTTGACCACGGACCATGCATCTACCAAGGATCTCTCGACCTCATCCGCTACATGCTGTGTTCCGCCTCTAACAAGGAAGGATACCGTCTTGGGATCCTTGCAACCTGTAACGAAGGTCATGTCCTCATCCTCGATGCGCCTGAGTTCTACTGACTCCGCATATCCAAGGTCGTTTGCAGTAATCTCAGAGATCTTGTTCATGACGCTTGCGCCGGTCGATCTTCCGAGTCTCTCCATATCAGACTTCTTGACACGCCTGCAGGCATATATGCCCTCTTTCGCGAAGAAGTGCTGTGCGAGATCGTCTATGCCTTTCTGGCAGAAAACGACTGTTGCTCCGGATGCTTTGACCTTTGCGACCATGTCCCTGAGCATCTTCTCCTCCTCCTGGAGGAAAGCACTGAGCTGACTTGGGTCGGTGATCTGGATCTTTGCCTCCATCTCGGTCTTCTTGACCTCGAATGCAGCATCGATGAGCGCGATCTTTGCGTTCTTGACCTTCTTAGGCATCGCATCGGAAACAGGTTCCTTGTCGATTATGAGACCTTTGATCATCTCGGTCTCTTCCATCTTTGCGCCTGCTTTCTTGACGGTCTGTATGTTCTTGAGGTCTGCGAAGTATTTTCCATCCTCGTTCTTGTCGATGATTGTCTTGACGGCCTCTACGACCATGTCTGCGAAGATCGATTTGGACGCGTTGACCTGTTTGCTGATCATCGCGGTCTCAGCGATCTGCTTCAGAAGCTTATCGTCGCTTATCGAGACTTTCTTGGAGACCTTCTTGAGTATCTCCTGTGCCTTATCGTTGGCAAGCCTGTATCCCGCCGTTATTATGGTCGGGTGAACGTTAGAATCGATCATGTCGGTTGCCTTTTTCAGGAGCTCGCCGGCAAGTATGACGGATGTTGTTGTTCCGTCCCCGACCTCTGCGTCCTGTGTCTTTGCGACCTCTACGAGCATCTTCGCAGCAGGGTGCTGTACATCCATCTCTTTCAAGATGGTCACACCGTCATTGGTGATTACAACGTCCCCCATGCTGTCAACGAGCATCTTATCCATTCCTCTAGGTCCCAAGCTGCTCCTTACGGCATCAGCAATTGCCCTAGCGGCAGAGATGTTGTTGAACTGTGCGTCCTTTCCTTTGTCCCTTTTTGTCCCTTCCCTCAATATTATGATAGGAGTGTTACCCATTCCCATGTTTTCATTCCTCCATGTTATTCCCACTATTACGTGGACTCTAGGTGGGTTATAGTTTGTTCTTCTATATAAACATAACCATAGATATATCGTACATAATGACCGTATAAAACAATAAAAAAGACGATGCCAGACATAATTTGGAAAAGGACATGATATTTTGAAAAGCCACCCAGAGAAAGGAGTGTCTTTGAACTGCCCTGTACTATGCCTTGATGAAAAAACATAGAAACTATTTTTATCGATGAATAATGGTGCAGTACTGTGTACCATACGATCAGGACCTGTTTCGAATGCGAGAACGGAAAACTGCATCTCTTTGAGAACAGCCCCAAAGAATGCTACGACATGAACCTTCAGATACAAGAGACCAACAAGGCCATGATCTCTTATGAGATGGAACTCTTCACTTATTATCTCGCCGAGAATTATCCAAGATACGAAGAAGGTCCAGTGTACACGAAGGAATACGAGGATATACTCGCAATATTGGAATTCTATCTCAACAGGTTGACATCCTGCAACGATGACACGATAGGAGAACTGATGACCAATCTGAGGTTCTCCCTGACGAATTACATGAAGATCACTGCGGAGCAAGTGAAAGATGTCTCCGACAGCGGAAGATACAGACATTACACTACAAGGGACAGATACAGTAAGAACATGGACCTCAGGAACATATGCTGTTACGAAGCCCCCCTCTTTACTGTGAAGGACCTTGAACACATAGACAAACTAGAGCCGAAGGACCGCACCAGGGTCGCCGAGGGTTTTAAACATGCTGCATCCAACGATGAATCGATCAATAACTTCGATTATTCTTTCATCGTACGGAACTCCCGTGAGGATACGAGAGACTCCATCTCTTCATTCTTGAATTGCATAAAGAACACCGTCGACGGGAACTTGGAGGGGCCCTCGCTCTATGTCAGGGTATCGGAAGGACCTCTCATGGAACTTTCAGACAGATATTGGAACTCCGGGGATTCCTTCCAGAAGGACACGAGAAAAAAATACATCCCACTGAAAGAATTGATAACATATCTGGAAAATGTCATTGAGATGTCCCCACATTTCCTTGGTTCACAGATCTACAAGGACCTGGAGGACATGAGGGAGAATCACATACGCCCCTACGATGTCCTTCTTGCTGAGATCGGAGAACGGGATTCGGATCTGGAGAGTACTGACAGTACGCCTGCGGACGTATACAAAAGGATGGAGGACAAATGTCAATTGAACGACCTCATCAAAATGGCCATCTTCATACGGGCTGTACATTCGATCTTCAGCGGGTCCAAGGTTGATAAGACAGGAAGTACAAAGTACATATCATTGAAATTCAGCATCAAATCACTAATGAGACTCCTGGACCCCGAGATATTCGGTAAGATCTCTTTTTCCGACATGGTCATCGTATCAGATGACAACAGGATGTACGATGAATATTGCAGATATCTGATAAAAGATGTCGGTTTCAAATACGACGACGAAACGGGAGCCTTCTCCCGCGAATATGATCTCAGCGGGATACAGACTGGCTGGGGCTCTTCTGGAAGACAGAAGGAAAGAGCGCTTCCGACAGGATGCATAAGTCACATCAGATCCATAAGGAAGATAAAATGTGATGATGCGGTCAACATCCTGCCAAAACTCAACAACAACTCTGTCATCCTTGTGGACAAAAAGAACCTGGATCTCGTGGAGACCATGGCCGGTGGACTGAAAAAAGCCGGTAAAAAGAACATCCGGTTCATAATAATCAAAGGCGACGACTCGTTCGTGTCCGTCAATGAGAATATCGATGACGTCATCGAGGTTGGTGTCAAGGACTGCAAGGAATCTTTGTACAACGTACATTCAAACGGTATAGTCATTAAAAGACAGATGGCTTCTGCGAAAACCATTGAGGCCATCTGCATGGACTGCAAAATAGAACTGGACAAGGATGGAATAGCTTCCCAGCTTTTAGAAGAGAAGATAAGCGGAATTACAAATGACCCTTACGAATCCATAAGGAACACGGCCGTAAAGGAATTCCTAGAATTGTCACGGTCACTCACCGAAAGCCATTGAGGTAATGGATTAGAAGCATCGATCGATCCTTGCGATCATTATTTGAATTTCCATTCAATTTCACAAATCCCCTTCATTTCCACTGCGAATGGCCATTTTGGTTATATCTTATCACAAATAATTGATCGTAAAAAAGTTTACCACTTATATTTCACTGAGATCATCCTAATTACGGGTGCAAAAACATCTTATGTGAACGTCTTTGTAAAGATCATTTCCATGTTGACGAACGATAGTAACTGGTCTGGTGATTTTTATAGCCAAATACATTTATATGTTCCGATGCGGGTCTGTACCACGGTGTAGATCTACGAACCGACCCAAAGTAGCCGCACAGATATTGGTATCGGTCGTATCGATACTTTTCGCCATATTCCTGATAACAGCGTTCCTTCCCATTGTAGAAGGTGGGATCGAGATCAAAGAGGATTCATCAGACATAACCTGGGAGGTCTCTGGCCTTAACCTCATAACAGAAGGGGGATTTGAGATATCCTCGAAGATGCCGTATGATCTTAATGATGTAGGCATTGAGATCTCGCTCGATGCAGATGATGTTAAGACCGTCATCGTACAGAACGAGAACAATACGATAACGAGCAATTCTACGAAGTACATATCCATGTCCGGAGAAACTTCCCTTATCGATGCGATATTGATGGTCGCTTATTACAACAACGGCTCGGACACAAATGGGATCATGATGCCTTTGAGCCTAGAGGTACAGGGTTATTACCTTTACTCGATGGTCGGAGTACAAGTGGATCTGGATATGGACATGACCCTTTCAAGCGATGGCACCCTTGTCTATGATGATACCGACCCGAACGTCTTGGTTATCCAGACCTATGGGGTGGAGAGTGGGAGTCTTCTTGCAGATATTGGGGCCTTCGATGCGACCGTGAATGACACAGCCATAGAAATGTCCCTTACCAAGAACGGGAACAACATGACCTTTACGATGGAAACCTCGGATCCCGCAGGGATAATATCAGAATTGAAAGAATGTGCAGAAGAAAATGAAGGAACCATCACCATAACCTCCTCAGGCGTCGGATATGTCCTTGACCCTGAACAAACATCCAGCATGATCCAACTGCTCGAATCTATGTATGGAGGTGCATGAAATGAGCGAATTCAGCCTCGATAAGGGAAACCGTAAAAACGGAATCAAAGGACTGATCGGCAGCATAGTGATATTCGTCGTTCTACCATTAATTGCCCTGTTCTTGATCCAATATATCCAAGATATGGTGCTGTCCGGTATCTCCAGCGATGTGGACAAAGATGATATCAATGCCCTATTCAAAATAGCCAAAGATGTGCTGATATTGTACCTCATATTCGGAATACCCGCGATAGTGCTCAGAACATTGGGAAAATTCTACCCTGCAGGTAACCGCGCAAGATTGACCTTCAAATTACTGTACGGATTCTATATCGCAGCATGGTTGCTCATAATAACGACAGGAGGAGTGATCACAGTAGATGCGACTTCCTTGGCATCCTCCATGGCTGGAGAAAGCTCCGATTACACGATATCTGGATTGACGATGGTTCTGGACATGAGCGGACTGATCCTCATCATTGTCCTCATAACACTATTCAAGAACATAATCCCCCTGGCGGAATACAAGGGAGCTCGCAAGAAATATCTTGAGAAACTCAATAACCCCGAAACAGATCCAGCAAATGCTTAACGCGGATCCCTGAATGATCTGGTATGCGACCTAATAGAGATCACTCACAAGAGGCCGTACGGTTCGAAACGATGCCTTAACCGACCCCCATCCCAAACACTATGATCTGATCGAGACATGACCCATACCGATCTCGAAATAACTTGGATCTGTTATTCGGATATCGATCAAAAATTGAAAAAAAAAGAGTTTGGGCCGTACCGACATTGACATCGATACGGCCATTTTATTACCGATCTTTGAGACAAGTTCTTCGACCCGAGACCCAACGGGACATCACTGGTCGTGGACCTCCCCTGCCTCGAACTCCTCCAACTCTTCCTTGGTAGGCATCCAAGACTCCTTCTTCAACCTCTTCTCGATGATATACGGAGGTAGGATCGCGATGGCTATCACTCCTATGAGCATGCCTGCAAAGTATCCTATTATCTCGAGAGTTGTGTATCCTGTCGGGTCCTCTGGACACAGACCGAATATGAATCCAAAAGAAAGAGTGCCTATCGAGACCACCGCGATGATCCACATTCCGATCTTTCCTCCGGGAAGTTTGAAAGGACGCGGCTTGTCCTTCTGTGTCTTCCTCAATTTTACGAATGCCAGGAACATGAAGAAATACATGATTATATTGATCAGGGAAGTTATTGCCACCAAGACCCAGTATCCATTTATGTTCATCACGACCATTACGACGTAAGATATGACAAATATCGAAGATATTGCACATTGAAGAAGCAACACTCCTGTGGGAGCGCCATTCTTATTCGTCTTGCGGAATATAGGCGGTAGATCTCCGGTATATGCTGCTGGTGCAAGACCCTTTGCAGGACCTATCATCCACGTCGATAACTGAGCGAGGATTCCTACGGTCAACATTATTCCGAGAGGAACGAGTAACCATCCGATACCAAGATCGTTTAAGGCTATACTGAACGCTTCGATGACCCCTCCGTTCATACCATTCTCACTGTTTAGGAATTCATAAGGCACGATGGACCCTACTGCCCATGTACCTACGATCGAAATACCACATATCAATGCAGCAGCAAAGAACATGGCCCTAGGATAGTCCTTTTTCGGATTCTTTGTATCTCTGGCATGGTAACCAGCCATCTCCATTCCTGCGTATATCAGAACAAGACTCGATGCCAGAGTGAATGTCTGGATGAGCGATCCTGAGTTGACATTTGGCAGCAATGCACTTGTGGTCAATTCCCCCAGTTGAGATGTGTGACCGCCCGCCAGCCAAACGCATGCAAGGACGATCAATATACCGATCGGAACCAAAGATCCCAAAAAGGTACCCATCGTACTGAGTTTATTCGAATTCTTCATTCCGGTGAAGTTGAAATATGTCAAAAGCCACATCGAGGCCAACATCACGACCAACATGAAGACTGCATTATTGCCGAATGCAGGCTGCAAGATGGTATACGCCAACGTGACCATTACGAAAGACGCGACGGTCGGGAAATAAACTATGTTGTTGGTCCACGAACACCATATCGTGATGAAACTTCCCTTACCTGGATATGCTTCCTTGACCCATGCATAGATACCTCCTGACTTGGGCCATGTTGATGCCAATTCCGCAGCCACCAGCGACACGGGTATGAGGAAACATATTGCGAACAGGATATACCAAAATATCATGCTCCATCCTTCAAGCGCCATACTTGGGAAATTACGTAGGCTCAACACAGCGGCGACATTGATCATCGCCAGGGATACGATCCCCAACTTCATTCCGGATGATACTTTGGACTTGCCAGTATCACCGGCTGGACTGTCATTCTCTGATGCAGTAGATGTAGTAGTCATGATTTATCACCTCGACACCATGCGAATCATGCGTGAATCCAGGGAATTTTCTGTCGAAGGATTCCAGCGCGCGCAGGTAACTCAATATCGGACCGTTCTTCTTACCAGTCCTCTCGCCAGGCATGAGCAACGGTATGCCAGGAGGATATGGTACAATCCCTGTTGCAACGATACGATCTTCGATATCATCGATCTTCACATGCTCCACGTTGCCCTTCACGAGCTCCGTGTATGCATCCGCCGGGATCATTACCTGCTCAGGAAGGACAGAACATGCCTCGTTTGCGAGCTGGGTCTGCCTCGTGGATTTGATCTGTTCGTGCATTTGCTTTGCAAGCTGTGCAAGAGACATGCCGCCATATCTCTCAGGATACGCGGAGACGATATTGGGAAGTACGTCGTCCATCAAGGCCCCGTTATCGAACAGTCTCTTGAACTCAAAGAGTTCTGATACGAGAGTCCCCCACTTTCCGTTCGTGACTCCCATCGAGAATAAGAACAATATGTTGTAGTCTCCGGACTTTTCATTGACTATTCCACGCTGATCCAAGAATGCAAGGACAACTGCGGAGGGTATACCGAAATTCGAATGCTCGCCATTATTCTCTATTCCAGGCGTGAGGACTGTGACCTTAATGGGATCCAACATGGCCCATCCGTCCTCTATGTTGCCGAATCCGTGCCATGTCTCTCCTGGATGCAATACCCAGCAATCTGGTTCATGCTCAAGGATCTCAGCAGGTACATCCGCAAAATCCTGTTTCTTCTTCTTTCCTGGTATGTGTACCATATCAGGTTGCCACATGCCGAACCACCAATCCTTCTGATCCTTTTCCTTCACGGATCTGGTTATCCTTGCCATGGTCTGCCTGAACCTTATGGCCTCGTCGATCGAGTCCTGTGTGAGCACCTTACCATTGGAATCCATCATCTTAGAGGACACATCCAGTGAAGCGATTATCGCGTATTGAGGAGATGTTGATGCATGCATCATGAATGCCTCATTGAAAAGCGAGGGGTCGATCTTCTTCTTACCTTCCTTTATGTGTATCATTGATGCCTGGGACAACGCTGCAAGAAGTTTGTGCGTCGATTGGGTTGCGAATACCGTAGGGCGTTCATCGGAAGGCGAGTCGTCATCCCTCATCGCATATCTGTCCTTGTAGAAAGGATTGAATCTGGCATATCCATACCAAGCTTCGTCGAAATGGACACAATCCGTCACTTTGCCGAGGATCTTCTCCGCCTTGGCGGCATTGTAACAAACTCCATCATATGTCGAATTCGTGACTACCGCTATCGAAGGCTTACAATTATCGCCATTGACCAATTTATTATCGGCGATCTTCTTCTCTATCACTTCTGGCGCCATACCCTCTGGCAAAATAGGACCCAATATCCCATATCTGTTCCTTGTGGGTATCATGTACACGGGCACAGCATGGCTCATCGTTATCGAATGCTCGATCGATTTGTGGCAGTTCCTGTCCACGACCTCCACCTCTCCAGGAGAGGTGACGGCCACATGTACCACTCTGTTGGAAGTAGAAGTACCGTTGGTGACGAAATATGTCATGTCCGATCCGAAGACCTTCGATGCATATTTCTCTGCATCACCGATTGGACCGCTATGATCTAAAAGGGATCCAAGTTCACCAACCGATATTGAAAGGTCCGATCTGAAAAGTTGTTCTCCGAAGAAGTTGTAGAAAAGGCGCCCGACGGGGGATTTCAAAAATGCCGTTCCGGCTGTGTGTCCAGGAGTGTGCCAGGAATACTCATAATCCTCTGAGAATTCCACCAGGCTCTTGAACATCGGAGGAAGTATTTCCTTACGATATCTTCTCATCGAGGCCTCGATACGACCCGCGATGAATGAAGGCGTATCCCCCAATATCCATAGGTACTCGTTGACCTCGGAAAGGATGTCGTATGGTATGCTGCTCAAGGCCTCGGGATCGGTCATAAGGAATATCCCTATGTCTGGATCCATCGAACGCATGTTCTTAATTATCTGAGATGCGTCCTGAAGATTCCAATCGACCATCATGGCATCTACACCACTACTTATGGCACGTATCCCTTTCTTTACACTCTCTGAATTTGTAGAGGCTTTGACAGACACATCCGAAGACTCCAATTCAACTTTTATGGCATCTAGCATTCTGCCTTTGGAAGAATCAGCTCCGACATCGGAAGATACTATCAATACGGATAGCTTGCTTATTTCTCTCATATTTACCTCGAAACTTGAATTTTTGCGCGTAACGCATTTGTAACACGATGTGTGAGCTTATAAACATATAACCCAACCAATTGTCTATGTTCTAACAAGACGAACAAACGCTGACCAACAAATTCTGTGGAAAAAAATCAATCAATATGAAATAAAAAAAAGCATATTTTGATAGGGTATTGTATTGAATTCCAATTTCAATAATCCACAAGAATGACCCCCATATCATATTGCGATATTATATCTGTAACGCTAAAAAAATTCAAATTTGAAAAAAGAGAACGACTTTTTGAGCTTCTAGATGTAAATAAAAATGGGGGGGTCGCCCCCTGTTTTCACTGGTTCTGAGATTCGAGGATCTTCTTGTAACCTATGGGCATGACCTTTAGGAATCTGGTCACGTTCTTGTCCCAATCGGCCAATATGTCCTTGGCTTTCTGACTTCCTGTATATCTGACGTGGTCCTCCAGGATCCTCCTGAGCTCCGTCCTGTCAGCAAGGGAATCCACGAGTAACAGTTCGACCATGTCCATATTGCAATGTCTATCGAAATCGCCATCGTCATTGAGGACATATGCAATTCCGGCAGACATGCCTGCTGCGAAATTGCGCCCTACATTTCCGAGAAGCACCGCACGACCGCCCGTCATATATTCACAGCAATGGTCCCCGGCACCTTCAGCGACAGCTATCGCACCGCTGTTACGGACGCAGAATCTCTCTCCGACCACACCGGCAATATATACCTCACCGGAAGTGGCACCATAAAGCAAAGTATTGCCTGCGATGACGTTGAATCTGGGAACGTGATCCTCACGGAATACCGCGATGCGTCCTCCTGAAAGACCCTTTCCAACGAAATCGTTAGCCTGGCCTTTAAGATAGAATGTCATACCCTGCGACAGGAAAGCACCGAAACTCTGTCCGGCGGTCCCCTTGAAGGTTATCTGTATCGCACTGTCCTTCAGGGATAATCCCCTCTTGGTGACCACTCCTGAAAGCATGGTTCCCACGGAACGGTCGACGTTGCAGATGCCATATTCCAACTTTACCGAATCCCCGGCGTCCAGTGCTATGTTCGCATCCTTGATCATCCTCTTATCGAGTATGTCCTTGATTATATCGCCCTGACCGGTGGTGCATATCCTGTCCCCTTTGAACATTTTGACGATCTGGACTATGTCTGCATTATCGGACTTTTTACCGATCATGGGCTTGCGGACGATCAGGTCTGCGCGCCCTATTATCTCATCAAGGGACCGATATCCCATTACCGCCAGATGTCTCCTGACATCCTCGGCCAAGAACCTGAAATAATTCATCACGTTCTCTGGAGTACCCTTGAACTTGGCACGTCTCAACGGGTCCTGCGTAGCTATCCCGACAGGACACGTGTTAGTCTGACACTTGCGGCACATTATGCATCCGATGGCCACCATCGGTGCGGTTGCGAACCCGTATTCCTCTGCTCCGAGAAGAGCGGATATGATGACATCCCTTCCGGTCTTCATCTGACCGTCTACCTGGAGTCTTACCCTTCCCCTCAGATTGTTGAGCATCAGTGTCTGCTGCGCCTCGGCTATACCGAGTTCCCACGGAAGCCCTGCATATCTTATCGAGGATAATGGACTTGCACCCGTTCCTCCGTCGGCACCAGAGATCAAGATGACATCGGCGCCTGCCTTGGCAACTCCTGCCGCGACCGTGCCCACACCTGCCTCTGAGACAAGTTTGACGCTGACCCTTGCGGTGGGATTGATGCATTTTAGATCGAATATCAACTGCTTAAGGTCCTCGATAGAATAGATGTCGTGATGTGGCGGAGGGGATATGAGCGTTATTCCGGGTATACAATGCCTGGTGGCCGCTATGACCTTGTCAACCTTGTACTCCATGAGCTGCCCGCCCTCTCCGGGCTTAGCACCCTGGGCGACCTTTATCTGAATCTCCTCGGCATTCACCAGGTACTGGGCTGTGACACCGAATCTTCCGGATGCTATCTGCTTGACCTTGGAACACAGGTCCCTTCCGTCAGCGGTGAGCTTGAACCTCTTCGGGTCCTCTCCTCCTTCTCCTGTGTTGCTTTGAGCCCCCAGCCTGTTCATAGCATCGGCGAGTGTCTCGTGAGCTTCCGTGCTAATGGCACCGAAGGATATGCCTTCAGCCACGAACCTCTTTATGATATTCACGGCAGGCTCAACTTCTCTCAGCGGGACGGCCTTGCCCTTCTTGATCTCCATGATGTCGCGTATGAAGAACGACCCTGAGTCCTCCATCTCGGCGAATTGCTTGTAGGCTTCCTCATCGCTCTCCCTGACAGCCTGATGCAGCCACTTCACCGTGTCTGGATTCCAAGAATGCCTCTCGCCACCTTTCCTGTAGTTGTACAAGCCCTGATCTTCTAGGACGATCTCCTTATCGTTCTGACCGAATGCAGTCTCATGCACGGAAATGGCCTCACCTGCGATGTCTGTGAGTTTCAGACCTCCGATATTCGAGACGGTGTGGGCAAAATACTTTGCACAAACCTCTCTGTCGATACCTATGGCCTCGAAAAGTCTAGAACCGCGATATGACCTGATCGTCGCTATTCCCATCTTGGACATGATCTTGAGAAGACCGCTCTCCAACACTTTGATGTAATTGCGTTCAGCCGTGTCGACATCGATCTTGATGTCCTCCTGTTCCTTCACGATCTTCTCGATGATGTTATAGGCCATGTACGGGTTGATGACATTTGCACCATAACCGAACAGCAATGCGAAATGCATGACCTCCCTGGGCTCTCCGGTCTCCACGATTATGTCCGTCTGCATGCGCTTCTTGTTGTGCACCAGATATTGGTGTACAGCGGATACCGCCAGAACCGAAGGTATCGCGACATGGTCCTTGTCGACGAACCTATCTGAGAGTATGATGTATGAGATATTGTTGTCCACAGACGCCTCGGCCTGCTGGCATATCTTCTTCAGTGCCTTCTCCAGACCCTCGGGGCCATCCGCCAGATCGAATGTCATGGGAATGACCGTGGTGCTGAATCCCCTGTAAGAGATATTCTTCAACAAATCCAATTCCCTATTCGTTATGACAGGATGCTTGACCTTTACTATCTTGCAGTTGACAGGCGTTGGCATCAATACGTTCCTGTTTATGGACCCTATGTATCCAGTTATGGACATCACAAGCTGTTCTCTGATTGGATCGATCGGAGGGTTCGTGACCTGTGCGAATGACTGTCTGAAATAATTGAACAATCTCTGAGGCTTGTCGGACAATATCGCCAGAGGCGCATCGTATCCTGTGGACCCTACCGGCTCTTTCACCTGTGTTATCATGGGGATCAGGATCTTGGTCACATCCTCTTGGGAATAACCAAACTCCACCATCATGGCACTGGTATCATTGACCCAACGATTGACCATCCTTCCAGATGATACTGTGTCGAGGTCCAACCTGTTCGTTTCGAGCCAGGTCCTGTAAGGATATGCAGAAGAGATCTCCCTCTTTATCTCTGGATCGTATATCACTCTGCCTTCGGCCGTATCAATGAGCATCATCTTGCCTGGCATCAAACGCCCGGATTCCTCGAGATCGCTTTCCTGTATCTGTATGACACCTGCCTCGGAGGCCAATATGAATAGACCTTCCTTGGTTATCGAGTATCTTGCAGGACGCAGCCCGTTCCTGTCAAGCATACCGCCTGCGTATCTTCCATCAGTGAACAGGACCGCGGCTGGACCATCCCATGGTTCCATGGGTATGCTGTGATATTCATAATATGCCTTCAGACTGTCCGATATTGGATTCTTATCATTCCATGATTCGGGTATCATTATCGACAGTGCGTTGGCCATGCTCTTTCCGCTCATCGTGAGGAATTCGAACATGTTGTCCAAGGTCGCACTGTCGCTCATTCCATCCTGCATTATGGGGAAAAGTTCCTTTAGATCGGGGAGCAACGGAGTCTCGAGAACGCTTTCTCTGGCTTTGGTCCAGGACCTGTTTCCTTTTATGGTGTTGATCTCTCCGTTATGGCAGAGCATTCTGAATGGCTGTGCCAACTTCCACATCGGAAGCGTGTTCGTGCTAAACCTGGAATGGACCATGGCTATAGCGGACTTGAACTCAGGATTCGTGAGATCTCTGTAATACGTCCTCAATTGGATTGGCGTGAGCATTCCCTTATAATTCACGGTCCTGGTAGAAAGGCTGCAGATGTAGAAATCATCCTTCGAGTCGATGTTCGATCCAGCGACCCTGTTGGAGACCCTTTTCCTCACGCTGTACAACTTATGTTCCAGAATATCCTGTCCATCATAACTGGTCAAGAACACCTGGGTTATGTTGGGCTCGCTATACTGCGCCTGCGGACCGGGGACGTCGTGGTCCACCGGAACTTCCCTCAGGCATATCTCATGAAGGCCGTAACGCTGACATTCCTCTCTCAGAATAGAGAGACAAGCCCCCTCGTCCTTCTTATCCTTAGGTAAAAAAATGATTCCGGTCCCGTATCTTCCGACCTCCGGGACCGAAATCTTAAGAAATTTGGTGATGAAGTCGTGCGGGATCTGCACAGTAATACCGGTACCGTCACCTGTCTTACCATCAGCATTCTCCGCACCGCGGTGCTCCATATTCTCAAGGATCTGAAGACCGTACTCGACGATCCTGTGATCCTTGTTCCCATTAATGTTGACGGCAAGACCCACTCCGCATGAGTCATGCTCATTCTCCGGGTCGTACAGACCCACCGCACTCTTCACTTTATCAAACCTCAGCTTATGAAGAGCAGTTCTCTGTACTTGGGCATGGGCCACATCTGGTCATCAACTATCATCTCAAGCGCGTCGAGATGTTTCCTGATTGCCTCGATGCTAGGTACGATCTTGTCGTGGAACTCCACGGCCTTCTCGCGCTCATTCTCAATTCCATGTAATTTCACACAGAGACTGTCCATCTCGGAGGCCAGGTCCATTGCCGCTGACACGCACTCAGAGATCTCTTTTATCTGCTTGCGCTCGTGAGAAGACAATTGCTCGAATTCCGTCTTTGAGAACAGCTCCTTGAGCTTGAACACGTTGTCCAACAGCAGGGACTGATACTCGATCGCAACTGGGATCAGATGGTTGAGTGCCATGTCACTTATGGTCTTCGCCTCTATCTCGACCTTCTTGCAGTAGATCTCCCAAAGAACCTCTTTCCTTGCATCAAGCTCGACCTCCGTCAAGACCTTCGTATCCTTGTAGATCTTGATTGTCTTCTTAGATGTGAATGCATCGTAGATCACTGGAACGGAGTTCTCACAGTCGAGTTTGCGACGTTTTGCCTCGATCCTCCACTCTTCGGAGTATCCGTTTCCATCGAAGCATACATCCTTGCATGCCCTGTATGTCTCACGGACCTCGTCAAGGACGGCCTGCATTACAGGTGTTCCGGATGCGATCCTCTTATCGACCGCTATCTTGAACTGCTTAAGCTGGTATGCAACGATCGTGTTGAGTACTGCCAGCGGTGCACCGCAGTTGGCCGAGGAACCCACGGCCCTGAACTCGAATCTGTTGCCTGTGAACGCGAACGGCGAGGTTCTGTTCCTATCGGTGTTGTCCACCAATAATTCAGGAACCTGCGGGATTCCGAGGCTGTAGCCTTTCTTCTCACTGATCTTGACCATGTCCTTGGTGTGGAGCAGCTCCTCAAAGACCTGGCTAACCTGTACTCCTAAGAAGGAGGATATGATCGCCGGGGGTGCCTCGTTGGCCCCTAATCTGTGGGCATTGGAGGCTGTCATGATGGATGCTTTCAGCAACGAATCGTTGTCATAGACGGCCTTGAGCACATTGGCCATGAACGTGAGGAATCTGAGGTTCTCTTCGTCCGTCTTTCCAGGGGACATGAGGCCGATGCCGTCTTCTGTTCCAAGGGACCAGTTACAGTGCTTTCCGGATCCGTTTACCCCTCCGAATGGTTTCTCGTGGAGAAGTACCTTGAATCCGTGACGCTCTGCGACCTGCTTCATGATGGACATGAGGAGAAGGTTATGATCGACCGCGAGGTTGACCTCCTCGTAGACTGGTGCGATCTCGAACTGGTTGGGTGCGACCTCGTTGTGCCTGGTCTTGACAGGTATCCCGAGTTTGTATGCCTCGTACTCCAGATCCTTCATGAACTCTAAAGCCCTGGAAGGGATCAAAGCGAAATAGTGGTCCTCGAGCTGCTGATTCTTCGCACTGTTATGTCCCTGAAGCGTACGCTCGGTAAGGATCAGGTCAGGGCGTTGTGCGTAAAGCGCAGAATCGATCAGGAAGTACTCCTGTTCCCATCCGAGATAGGAATTGACCCTGGCGTTCTCCATTCCGAAGTACTTGAGTACATCGGCGGTCGCCTTGGATACAGCAGAAACGGATTTCAAGAGCGGTGTCTTGTAATCCAGTGCCTCTCCTGTGTATGATATGAAAACTGTGGGGATGCAAAGACAGTCGCCCATTATGAATGCTGGAGACGAGGGGTCCCAAGCTGTGTATCCTCTGGCCTCGAAGGTATTCCTTAGACCTCCGCTGGGGAACGAGGATGCATCTGGCTCCTGCTGGCAGAGAAGTTTCCCGCTGAAACTCTCTATTGATTCTCCCTGTCCGTGTGGTTCCGCAAAGGAGTCGTGCTTCTCTGCAGTTCCGCCTGTCAGTGGCTGGAACCAGTGCGTGTAGTGTGTTGCTCCCATGTCCATGGCCCAGCGCTTCATGCCTGCGGCAACATGTTCAGCAACAGATTTGTCCAATGTCGCTCCCTGTTCGATTGACTCGTACACGATCCTCCTCGTTTCGGAGGATAGGTATTTTCTCATTGTCGCTCTGTTGAAAACATTGCATCCGTAGTAGTCAGATGTTGCAGGTGCTGGAGGCTCAACGACGACCGGCGCCTTTTTGAACGCTTCTTCGACGGCTTTGAATCTGCTGTTTGCCATGATGGGGTGTGATACGTATGCAAATATAAATCTTTCTAAAATTTGTCGTTAAATGATTCAAAAAAATGTATCATATTAGACGTTTGTCTACTAAAAACTAAAATTGTAACTATTTTAATATAATTTTGTACAAAAATGAATAAAAAGGCATGATTTCAAATTTTAAAAAGACCGATTTTTCGATATCAATATATACGAAAACTTTCCCCCTAGGGGAGACTACAATAGAATATAGTCACAAACGAGATGCGCTCTCATGAAGTACCGTATTGGTGAATTCTCAAAGATGGCAAAGATGTCTGTCAAGACTCTGAGATACTATGACGAGATCGGATTGCTCAAACCCAGCAAGGTGGATGGATGGAATGGATACAGATATTACTCCACAGAACAACTGGGTACCATACAGACCATATTCTTGTACAGGGATGCGGGCCTATCCATCGATGAAACAAAGCAGATGCTGCTCGGACATGATATCAAAGGACTCTTGGAATCAAGAAGGGACGAACTTACCACAGAAAGGGAAAGGATCAGCACGGAACTCTCAAATTTGGAGAGAATAATAATGAACGAGAAAAAGAACGAACACAATGCCATAGTAAAGGACATCCCAGGATGTGTGGTCTATTGCGGAAAAGGAAAGATTGCCAATTTCCAAGAGATGACAAAATTCATATTGGGGACCGCAGAGGAATGTCTCGAAGCCAATCCAGGACTGGAATGCGATCCTTCTAATTACTGTTTCGTGACATACTTGGACAAAGAGTTCAAGGATCGGGAGATCTCGATTGAATATTCTCAAGCCGTAAAAAGAACCGGTATTGAGACAAAGAACATAACTTTCAGAAAACTTGAACCTGTGACCGCGATATGCGTGATGCATAAAGGAAGTTACAACAAACTAGGCAACGCCTATTCTTGCGCTCTGGAATTCATAGAAGAAAATGAATACCAGGTGTGTGAAAATCCGAGAGAATGCTATATCGCAGGATGCTGGAATAGAGACAATGAATCAGATTATCTTACCGAGATACAGATACCGATAAAAAAGATGGACTGATCCCTTCGAACGCTCAGGTGTATATAAACCAATTATCTTCACAATTTATTACTTGGATAAACTAAATAATACAAAGACACACTTCACCTTATTAGTGAGAATATGGCATTCCTGTTCAAATCTGGAGATGAATTGTTTGACGAGGGAGTAGACCTCGTAAAACGTAAAGAGTACAATAAAGCCAGATCAAACTTTGAAAAGTGCGTTCAAAAAGGCACTACAAATTCCAACCTTGCAACTACGTACATATCGATCATATCGATGATCAGCGATCCGAATAATCCGAATGTGTACACGGCGTTGGCCAAAAATCTGAGATCTAGCAACACGCCCACTTTCGAATTCGGACTGACACAGGTTGAATCCGAGAAACTGGCGGATGAGTGTGACCTTGTCGCTGAACGCATTGTCCTTATGGCAAAAAATGGCAATGCGGATGTCAGGGAACAGAAAGGTAAAGATCTCATCCAGCTCGGTCAAAAGTATCAGATGAAGCTTGGAAAGGACACACTAAAAACCAATGAGCTGATAAACGGTGACACCGCCACATCAGGTATCAAAGAATCTCTGAGCATCCAAGCACTCGGATATGAGACGCTCGCATCTGCATCTGTTCTAACTGATCCTAAAAAAGCCGCTGAATATCTGCAGAACGCTTACAACTACCGTAAACAGGCCGGAGATGACGGATCCCATGATATGGAACTCATTCAGTCCTACTCTAGGTCCGCAAAATGCTGGATCTGTGGAAGGACCACAACCGGTGAAGGCATACACTTCGTAACCATGTCCAGCGAGATCACCCCCTTCATGAAATCCGCACAGGATGACCTACTCAAATCAGCACCTGCTGATTTTGAATCGGTATACGTCTGCAGACCATGTTACTCGGCGATCTCTAGAAGATCGGATGCGATCGCCAATAAATACTATCAGGACGCGATAAAAGACCTCCGCGAAACAGAGATGAGACTTCGTTTGGAGATCGCAGAGGTTCGCGCATCCGTTGCCATGGTAAGGATGAGGTAAGGTGAAAGATTTTGGATGAAATGATCGCTCTAAGGTGCAAACATTGCGGCGCACCACTCGATAAAAAGGATCTGGAATCCGATTCACCTTTCGTGACGTGCCAATCGTGCGGTACGACACAGCAGAGAATGGATGCGAAAGCCTATCTCGACCAGATGATGGGGCAGATCCAGACATGGATCAGCAAATCCATCCCAGGCGGATTCTCCATGGCTCAGTCGGAGAACGTGGACTCTGTTGCAAGATACAACATATTCGTCACGAACATAAAACCGAAGATAGAGACGGAGTACAGCGAATACAGGTTCGCAATAAACACCCTCCTGTCCAACCCGCTCATAGTATTACCGTTCACCACCGATGCCTCAATCAAAGCCTGTCACGAATCCAATCAGGCATTCGAGTTCAACGCAAAGGCGAAGAGCATTGAGGCATTGGCTGTTGACAACAATAGCATGTCCTTGGTAAAAGGTGCAGAGAATATCGCGACCGCTTACGCACTGCTCATAAACAACACCAAATTGTTACATGAGGATAAACCCGGAAGGTATATTCTGCTCAGCAATAATTTCACTGAAGCAGCAAAATCGTTCGCATCGATCAAAGGATATGAATTGGCAGCTCAACGTTTCGAAGCACTAGCGATCGTTTGTAACGGATGCGAGAAACTACTGAACGGCGATGTAATGAGTGCGATGCCGATGTTTGAAAGCGGGCAGACAAAATTGAGTGGCATCAAAGATAAGGTCCTTTCGGATATGAACCTCGGCATAATGTACCAGGCTGTGGATATGGAGATCTCCCAAACAAAGATACTGGCAGATATTGCTGGCTTTGTAACTAACGGGGTCTCTGATGACCCACTTGTTGTGCTCAACGTCATCAGAAAAGTATTCGGATTCAAATTCACAAAAAGCGGGGACTGGGGATATCTTCTTGGAAACAAGGACAGATATAACGAGATATTCAGCTATATCTCGGCCATAATGAAGGCTAAGAACGGTGGGTCATTACCTATCGTTTCTGGTTCAGGACAGGTCCTGGTCCCATTCTGGGATGTGGATCTGAGATATAGTTTCCAGACCGGTGCGATGTGGAAGAAGAAGAGTGTGGAGGTCGTAGAAGATATCCTGCTGCCTGCGGATTTCGTCATCGATGATGCTTGTCTCAGCGACCCTGCATCAGCGTTGACTGATATTTTCGCACTACGTCCGGAAAAAAGCATACTCTCGGGCATAAAAGGAACGGAGACCAGCATCAGCGGCGGAGAAGGGATATCAAAGATCTCACTATTCGCTGAGAACACGCCGGGCGGCAGAAAGGTGGTCGTTCCTTTAAGCACAAAGAGAGAGGCAGAAAAGTTGGTCTCGGACTACCTGAAACAACGTACGAGCAGCGATTCTCAACTGAAATTGAGTAAACCCTACGTCAAGGGATTGATATACATACCCTGTGAAGTTGATAGCAATTTGAAAGTACCAGCCGGATTCGGATCTCTGGTCCCGAAAAGGATCAAGAGAACCAACGTTTCCGATCTGATAATCGTGTAAGGAGAAGAATAAAATGACAGAACTGAACAACAGAACGCTTTCAGCGGTCTCGCTTGGAGTGTTCATAATCGCACTTGCGATCGGATTCCTTGCCTACATGGCATTGGATAAGGGTGTGCTCGTGATCCTATGGGTCACAGCGCTGATATTCGGAGTGGCCCTATGCCTCATGTCAAGTCTATTCAGCGATAAGACCACCGGCGCTGGACCTTCCGACAAGATGTACAGACTTGCAGTTGGTGCATTCGTTGCCTTGGTCGGCCTGGTAGGCTTGATCTATACTGCAACGACTGTTGACTGGATATACGTACTCGTGATATTCCTTATCGGCATCGCGCTGATTGGAATCACTGTAGCATTAATAAATAACAAAAAGGAGGCATCACTTTGACAATCGATCAAACGATCGACAAAAAAATGAACGATAACAGATCGCTCATAGAGAGGATATCCCTTTACATCCCCGGATATAAGGGTTACAGACAAAAGAATCTCAGAAGGGACGAGGATAGAGCCGTAAGGGGAGAGGTCGCACGTGAACTGGAAGCAGTAAAGAACGACCTTGTTACCGTACAGAGGGCTACCGTCGGAAACCTAGAACTGATGAGAGAGACAGAAAGGATCAGATCCAAAGCTGACAAGTACTATATAGATGTGAAAAAAGCAGTTGCTGGATACAGCGCATTCCACGACTCGGTGAAAATAATGGAAAAAGAGCTCGACGGCCTTATCCAATGGGATGCAAAACTCATGGATGATGTTCAATCTCTGAAAACACAGACGAAGGCCATAGTCGACGCCATTGATAACGGTAACACCGCACTTAAAGGCCAGCTCAGAGACTTAGAAAGGACCATCGACCAACTCTCTGAAGACTACCTCGGAAGAGAGAGCATAATGAAAGGATTCAAGGAGTGAACTGAATGGCAGAAAAAAAGACCAACGTAGTATTCTGGGAAAACCAGGGACCTGATGATATAATCTACAGGTCAGAGAACGATGACCTCAGAACTATCACCTCTGTGACAGTTCCAGAACACGCAGTAGCCCTTTTCATAAGGGATGGAAAACTCGAAGGCGTGCTCGAACCTGGCAGACATGTGATCACCTCGGCAAATATCCCCTGGCTGACCAAACTGTACAACATGGCGCTGGGTTACAAAGAAACCCCATTCAAGGTTTGGGTAGTCTACATATCATTGAAGATCTTCAATGGAAAATGGGGCATCAGAAGCATGATGAAGGCCGCCAATGAATATCAGGTCCCAATCACGCTTATGGCCAACGGTGACTACCAATTCCGCATAAACGACGTATCTGTGTTCTACACACAGGTGTTAGGCGGAATGACCCAGTACACAACAGGCAGCATCAACTCATTCATGAAGAGCTTCATCAATGAACAGATCATCCAACAGTTGACCTCGATGTTCTACATGGACATCATGAACAACATCGAGAAAGCATCGACGAGCACGAAAATACTCATCGAACAATACTTCACTCAGAGAGGAATAGAACTTCTGGCACTGAAGATCAACGAAGTTGCTACCACTGAAGAAGAAAAACAGAAAGTATTCGAATATCTCCAATTCAGTAGCTCTAAAGGAGAATCGTTCAAGAAATACGAGGTCATGGATAGGATGGCCGATGCGATCGGAACATCCCAAGGAGGCGCAGCAATGGGTACTGGAATGCTATTGTTCCCACAGATGTATCAACAGCTTCAGCAACAACCGGTTCAAGGTGTACAGTCACAGCAACAGTCCCAGGCACAAAAAGTCATGTGTCCTGCTTGCGGATCCCTCAACGACTATCCGTACAAATTCTGCAACAACTGCGGACAAGCATCACCCATGATGAATCGCACTCAGCCGAGCCCTGCTACTACAGTTGCTGCTCCGGCACCAGCACAAAATGGTGCACCGGCGAATGACTCTCCAAAGGCATTCAAGATCTGTCCATACTGCGGACATGATCTTAGCGGATTGCCTAAGGTACCTAAATTCTGTCCGTATTGTTCTGAACAACTAAATTGAGCTTTATGGCCGGCTCACGCCGGCCAATTTCATTTTTTTGGCAAACACCGACTACATATCGTATTTATGATGTCAGCACGCATTCATTTTATACTCACATGACAATAGAAAAAGGATTACTATGACCGATGTGGAATATGGAGATAAGTATGCTGTATTCATCACCGATACAGGAATAAAATTCTTGACAAACGAAGTAAGTCTCCAAATTATGGAACTCTTAACACGTTCTGGAATGACCGTCACCGAGATCTCTGAATTGTTAGGACAGCAAAAAACATCCATACAATCAAACATGAAAAAACTTGAAAGATGGGATTTCATTTCATCTTACATTGATGAGAACGACAAAAGAAAGACCGTATATGTACCATCATCAGTAAAAATACTCTGCCCGGTAATACCATCGCTGGACATTGACTCCGTCGAAAAAGATATCATTGACACGATAAACAAAGAAAATGAACAGTACAGGGGCATAATACTGTTGATGATCATTGAAGCCATGAAACTTGGAATAGATCTGAGCCCGTTGATGCTGAGGGGCGGATCACTTTTAGCAAAATATGCTGGAAAGGACTTTAAGAACATGGATACGGGAACACTTCTTCGTACAATGGAGAAATATTTTGCAGAGGCCAAATTCCCAACAACAGAGTTGTCGTTTAAAAATGGAGACCTGCACGCAAAGATACACATGGACCGTAATCTAAAAAAATCGTTGATGATGACTCATACGATGATCCTCGGGTATATGATGGAGGCAATAAGCCTCAATACTGGCGTTAGATACTGTCTAGGATATGTCAAAGAGGACTCAGATGGTATAACACATGCAATGATAACGCCGTATATCGGCAAAATATCAAATGGAACTATAATTGATGATATGATCAAAGAGGATACCTACAGCGGATGGCCTCTATCCATATACTATGTGAATGGAAAATCAGTGCTTTTTGGAAATGAAGTACAGGTCAATATACTTCGGACATTAGATAAATCACAAATGTCCCTAAAAGGATTATCGAACAGCCTCAATATCCCGCCAGTAACTGTTCATACCAACATGAATAAACTCGTAGAATCAGGCGTCATCAAATCGGATGCTGCTAGATCATCCAAGTATGTACGTTATGGTCTATCCGGAGAACCGGCAATAATTGCTACAGAAAAAGAACCTCGTCTCAGGATAGAGATGGATGCATTATTCAAAAAATACGCAAATAGCCCATCCCAATACTACAAAGCGTTATTCAGATATGTCAACCACTCTTTTCGCCTTGTCGGATTCGACATAAGCAATATAATCAGACACATAGGCATGAACATCTCCGATTCAACGATAGAAGATGACCCGAATATCTCTGCCATGGAATTCCTGAACACCATGTGTGAAAAGAACATGGGCCTCGGATTCAAACCATCTATAGTGACGTATGTACCACTTACTATCATACTGGAGCGTGATGGCCAAACTCTGAGTGAATTTAGATTCATAAAACCCTTCTATGAAGGCCTGTTTAAATTCGGACTCCTAAAACTTACGGGTGATGACTACAATATAAGATTCCCCTTCGTTGGTAAAAAATGAAACCATTTCAGTCTTTGATTTTTACCCACACGCCATTCCCTACCGTAGCGTTATGATTTTTATGTATTTCGTAATATAAATACGAATAACGTATTTTTTTAATACATTTCAACGAAATACATGATTATTCATGTGAAAAACAAACATTATATATACTCGGAATGTGATATATATTTACAGGAGGCAAGTGACGATCGGCAAAATTAATATGTCAAGACACTGCGGCGAGAACAATTCCAAGTTAGGTATGTACTCTAAAGTGAAAGATAGGTCGGTTGGCACTTTACACTGAAAAGGCAGGCCTTCAGAATTGTTCGCAAGACTCGACTGATGACCGCGACAACCCGATCCTTTGATCGGGACCTTTACCCTACAAGGGGGGTCTTTTGAGGTTCATTCAAAGTAGATTGTTTTTCCTCCCACGACATCAACCTTCAAAAGAGTTTTAATCTTCTGATCGAGTTCCTTTTCTAAAACGGCCTTGTTCTTTGTTTTCTCAAAAACTATCACGACGTCCACGATCTCTGCACCGATAACATTTTTGAAAGCTGTGATGATCGCATGCATCGTACCACCTGTACTGAGGACATCATCTACAATGACTACTCTGTCGCCTTTCTTTATACCGTTTATGTACATTTCACATTTAGAATAACCTGTACATTGGGCGACACTAACCTCACCGGGAAGCCCATACTTCCTTTTTCTTACAATATTCATCGGAACGCCTGTCTTACTTGATATTAGCGTACCTATCGGTATTCCCATTGCCTCTGGTGCAATGATATAATCACAATCAAAATCACCAATGGAGATCATGGCATCGGTGACCTCATCGAGAAGCTCTGGTTCTATGCAGGGTATGCCGTCGGTCAACGGGTGTACAAAATATTGATATCCTTTCATTCCGACAACAGGACATACCTCAAGACTTTCCTTAAGCTTCTCCAACATACGATCACTCTTTGATTAATAGATCTGTGAACTCAAATTTTTCACTATCAAAAAGACCTTTATCGCTCATCTTCAACGATGGAACTACCAGAAGACATTGAAAACCTAATGTCATAAATGGCTCCCTCAATGTACATCCACATGATCTGGCCGAAAATATCACTTTCTCTTCCATGAACGAGGCACATTCTGGCGTTTCAGTGCTCATCAGACCTGCAACAGGTGCAGCGTGATAATATTCCTTGACCCCATCGGTGAAATAATGCCCACCAGATTCAGAGACCGAATTGATAGCGGACGCAAGTAATTCGTATGAAGAAGCTACCGCCACCAGATTGTGGGAATCATGGGATATGGATGAGGCAAGTGCACCGTTCTTGAACCCGAATCCGCTTACAAATCCTACCACAGGCTTAGCCTCCTTGTATCTGTTGATGACCGCCATCAACAAAACATCCTTGTTTGGATCCGGCATGACCACCCAATTATCGGTCTTGAGTTCAACGATCCTTTCCTTGCTAGCTATCTTTTTATCCTCTACCTGGATCGCTCTCACCTTAACAGATGCGACCTTGCATGGGATGTAAAGGTCCTTTGCCGACAGATCACATTTCCTTATGTGCGTACCACACGTCATAGGCTGGACCTCGAACAACGCATTACCTGTATCGGCGACCAATTCTCCATCGATATACACTCTTTTGACAGTAAAACACAAAAGATCCGATACGAAGACCATATCCGCGGGACCGCCGACACGTATGGACCCTTCATCGAGATTGTAATGCCTCGCTGGCCATAATGTAGCGGCCTTCACTGCATTCATCGGGTCCACACCATAATAGACCGCCATCCTCAAAAGTCTGTCCATATATCCTTTGTTCAAACACTGCCCCACATGCATATCATCAGAGCACAGGAAGAACTCGCGATCCTTGACCGCAGGTATCAGATCCTTCATGTTAGAACATGCGGAACCTTCCCTTACCTGTATCTTCATTCCTTTGTCGGCCTTTTCTCTAGCCTCAGCTTCGGTAACACACTCGTGATCTGTGGTTATCCCTGCCGCGATATATTTGTCCAGAGCTTCTCCTGAAAGCCCCGGAGCATGTCCGTCAATGGGTTTTTCTACCTTTTTGGCGGCATCTATCTTGCACATGACTTCATAGTCATCGGCCAACACACCGGGGTAGTTCATCATCTCGGCCAATCCGAAGATCTCTTTTCTGTGAAGAAGACTCTCGACCTCTTTGGACCCTAATCTTGCACCTGAGGTCTCAAAGGCTGTGGCAGGTACACATGAAGGAACCATGAACCTGAATTTCATGGGTGCTCCTTTGGCATCCTGTATCATGAACTCCACTCCTTTTTTGCCCATTACGTTCGCTATCTCGTGCGGATCGGCGATAACGGTACAAACCCCTCTTGGGATCGCGGCCTCGGCAAAACGTGAAGGTACCAACAACGAGGATTCTATATGAACGTGTGAATCAATCAGGCCTGGAAGAATATAATCAGAGTATTGCTCTGAGGTCTCTTCTATCGATATTACCTTTCCACTTTTCACAGTTATTCTAGCAGGGTAGATCCTATCCTTCAAGACGTCCACTAAATTACCCTCGAGTACCTTCGGACCGTTCATATATCGTCGCATCTGCAATCAAGGATATCTTTATTTTGTATAATCGGAGGTTAAAGTTTATACCTCCAATCCCTTTCAAGTCGGCATGAAGGACCTTAAGGACTACGTTACGACCATACCCGATTTCCCAAAAGAAGGCATAATGTTCAGGGACATAACCACTCTGATACAGGACCCCAAGGGTTTCCATTTGGCCGTGGACGGTCTCTGCAAAATGCTCAAGGATGTCGATTTCGATGTTGTATTGGGTTCAGAATCGAGAGGTTTCGTCTTCGGAGCCCCAGTCGCATATGCGATGAACAAAGGATTCATCCTTGTACGTAAGAAGGGCAAACTTCCGCGTAAGGTCATATGCGAAGAATATGACCTGGAATACGGGACCGCCACTCTTGAGATGCACATCGACAGTTTCCCAAAAGGAGCCAAGGTCGTCATCATCGATGACCTGATAGCAACTGGCGGTACCACCAAAGCTATCATCGATATGGTAGAGAAACTTGGCGGACAAATAGTGAAGATCGCTTTCGTCATAGAATTGGAAGGCCTAAACGGAAAAGACAAACTGAAGGGCTACAACGTGGAATCGCTCATCACTTACGAAGGAAGATGATAAACCCCAACAACAAAAACCCCTTACTTTTACTTATCACGATGTGGAATAGGAGGGCCTGCCGGGATTCGAACCCGGGTTTTCGGCTCCGAAGGCCAAAAGGATATCCACTACCCCACAAGCCCGCGTCACTCATCAACACTTGAGCAGTATTAATTTGTTGAGTAAGCCGATATTTTCTTGAACAGGTATGCCAGCATGTGATCGCGCATGCGTGGCCTCTAGTGTACGGTGACAAAAACCAATATACTCGAAAACGAATGCCGAGATCATGCCAAAGATCGTGATGAATCATGGGGCCGGCGGAGAGGTAATGCAGGAATTCCTGACAAAACATATCATATCCCATTTTCCAAAAATGAAGGCGGATGTCCCTCTGGACTCCATGGATGATTCAGCGATCGTCGATGATATCGTGTTTACAATAGACGGCCACACTGTGAAGCCACTGTTCTTCCCTGGAGGGGATATCGGAAAGATATCCGTCTCCGGAACTGTCAATGATATCTCGGTGATGGGAGCAACACCTCTCGGACTGGGTTGTTCAGTCATTATGGAAGAGGGCCTCGATTTCGACGTTGTGGACAGGGTCATGGAAAGTGTAGGTAAGACCTGCGAGTACTGCGGTGTGCCGGTTGTCACCGGTGATACAAAGGTCATGGAGTCCGGTGCTATCGATCAGATGGTGATGACCACTTCCGCTATCGGGAAAAGATCCCCTTACTTGGATAAAAACCTACAGATAGCCGCAGAATACAGATCAGTGGACAACAGATGGTGCACAGACAACAGCGTAAGGCCTGGAGATGCCATCATAGTCTCTGGGTATGTCGGTGATCATGGTGTTGCATTGCTTTCATTCCGTGAGGGATATGGATTCGAAAGTAAGATAAAAAGCGATGTCGCACCACTGAATAAAATGATCGCTGAAGCACTCAAGGTCGGAGGGATAGTCGCCATGAAAGACCCCACGAGGGGAGGTCTGGCCAACACACTCAACGAGTGGACCTCCAAATCCAAGGTCGGAATGGAGATCAACCAAACAGACATACCCCTCAGGGAAGGCGTAGTGAACGCCTGCGACCTCCTTGGGATCGATCCGTTGAGCATTGGAAATGAAGGAAAAGCTGTGATAGCCTGTGTGCCAGATATGGCAGAACAGATCGTCAAGGCTCTCAGACGCACCCCCGAAGGAAAGGACGCCACACTCATCGGATATGCTACGAACGGACCTGTTAGAGTAATACTCAAAACAGAGATCGGCGGTAGAAGGATACTCGAAGCCCCTTCCGGTGATCCTGTACCGAGGATATGCTGACACTTGTCACGCATACTCACTCGATACGCGATAGAACTGGACATGCCAACTTTACCTCCGGCACGCTTGATCGGATGAATATTGAAATATATCTGAATCATACGCACCCAACAGGGCACTATTATGGTAATATTTCTTCCATTTCCTGGATACAGGCCTAACCTGAAAGCCAAAGAATCGATCGGAGACCGCGTCTCACCTCCTTATGATGTGATCGGCCCCGAATACCTGAAAGAACTTCAGAGCCACAAGAACAACGTGACCAACCTCACTCTCAATCCGGATGCAGACAAGAGATACCACTCTGCAAGAAAGGAACTGGAAAGGATGATCTCGGATGGCAGCCTGAAACAGGACGCGAACTCCTTTTACTTCTATCAACAGACATTCGACGATGCAGGCATCCGTAAAACAAGGACTGGTATCGTTGGAATACTTAAAACAGAAGAATACTCGAAAGGCAACATCATACCTCATGAAGAGACCTTCTCGAAAATAAAAGAGGATCGTCTCAACCTATTGAGGGATATGGGATCTCATTTGGAGTCCATATTTGGTATATTCGAAGGTTTCACACCAGAATTGAACAAAAAAATAGACAATTCGGCGCAACTCATCTATAGATTCGTAGATCCACAGAACGTTGAACACAGATACCTTAGGATCGCAGACACAGAGATCTGCAAAGAGATATCCGAACAGATGAAAGGACAGAAGATGCTCATCGCTGACGGTCACCATAGATATGAGACCGCCCTTAACTATGCGAAAGAGAATCCGGACGACGAAAAGAAACAATATGTTCTCACTACAATGATCGCCGCCGATGACAAAGGATTGGTCATCTGGCCTACACACAGACTCGTGGATGCCGGAGATATCTCCGAAAAGAATGCGATCACGAAAATATCAAAAGAAATGACCCTCAAAGAAGTGAAAGTTGAGGAAATGGAATCCGAACTTAAGGACTGGATGATGGGTTTGATGTTCAGATCTGGAAAATGTTTCCTTGCAAAATACGATAAAAAAGATGATCCGATGTGGAAATTGGACACATACGTCGCACAGGAACTCATATTGAAAGATGTGTACAAATACGATGAGGATAAAGCAAAAGTGTCCTTCGACGCAGAATACACCTCAGTCAAAAAGAAGATGGATAACAAAGAACACGATCTTGCAATAATCCTGAACGATCCCAAACTCCAAACCATCTGGGACCTTTCCATGATCGGAAAGAGGATGCCGAAGAAAACGACATTCTTCTTCCCCAAGATCTGGTCAGGATTTGTTTTCTATAAAATGGATTGATCTCAAAGGGTCCGAAAGGACCCTACCTTTTACAAAATATCAAAGATTCCTTTTAATGGCCGTCCCGCTCCCTTGAGACACTGGCTCAAGTTGCTCACGCACCACGAATACCGGTCCGTGTCCGCCTATCGCCATACACGGCCTCCCAGAATCCCTGGACATCTCATGCATGATGTCCATCACAAGCCCCCTCATCCTCTTGGCCTTTGGCGGATCTATATCAACCGTTGTCATCAGATAGGGTGCTATTGAATTGAATCTTCTAAGATCCTCTGAAAAATGCTTTATGTCCAGTAAAAGATCACCAGTGAATATCAGATTCAACTTCTTGCAAATAAATATGCATTCACCGTACATGTGTCCACCTTCTCCCTCCAACACATCGAAGTCATAAGGGCCGACTGAAAAACTTCCGATGTTCAAGAACCCGATATGCTCTTTAGGCGTACCGGTATCTATGATCCTCACCTGGGACATGTTCGGAGGACGATAACTGGTTATGATCCTACTGAGCCTGCTGTATCCACGGCAGAACTCCTTCTCCTCGCGATAATCGTCCTCACCAGATATCTGGCGAGCAAGACTGTCGGCACTCTTCTGATTCATCCATATCTCTGCCTCATCTTCTAAATAATGCAACAGCCCGCAATGATCTATGTCAGCATGAGTTATGTATATTCTCTTTGACAACGAATCCCAATCAGGTACCGCCTGACGGATCTTCGACATTATCTCCTCATGATAGACGGCATATCCAGAGTCTACAACTGTGACCGAATCCCCAGATCTCATGATACAGATATTGCTACCGCAAACCGGCTCCAAAACTATCATGCCGAGATCTGCAGCGACATCTATATCGGTCATTTTACAACCGAATTCATTCCCATGATGCTCTTTTATGAATTTACTGAATTCCCGTATGGAACTGAAGACCTTGTACGGATTCTCTCCATGCTTCTGAAGATATTGAAGGACCCTATTGGCCTCCGAAAGGAACTCCATGGATTCTTCCTTTGTAAGACCCAGATATTCCCTTATCTCTTCTGAGAACTGCGTATAGAAGATCGAATTGTCAAAGCTGTTCTCCGAGCTGTTGCGCCCGGTTATCACGGCACCGTAACGCTCGCCCATTGCTCTGACCGCATTGTCTATGTCGTTCCTGTCATCGAAGAGGACCCCCATAGAAAACTCTTGTTTCTTACCATCGGACCTCACCGAGTTGATGTACGATATGCTTAGATCGAACCTTTCCAATATATCGAGCAGATTGACCAACTCCCCGGGACGGTCCTCCATATATAGACTGACTGTCACCACGGAGCTTTCGGGTATCTCGCCCGCCATGTAACCCATTGTCTGAAGGTCCTCTGACATCTTCACAAGGTCTGTTTCCGAGGCCTCCACATCCAAAAAGACCGTCCGCATGTCCACTGCCTTGTTGTAACTCAGCCTGGTTATGTTGCCTCTGTGAGATGCTATCACCTTGGCTGCCCTCCTGAGAGTTCCTGGCCTATCAGGAGCTGCGAGTATGAAGGTCTCTTTTGCCATTGAAATGTAAAATCCTTCGATCTGTATAAAAGATGATCTTCGACAATCAGCGAATATACGTAAAAATGTCAGTATTGATGCACTTTTTCGATACTCTGTCAAACACGAAAAAACACAGCCGTATCAAAAAAAACAACAAAAGCTGAAAAGTATGGAGCCGCTGATGGGAATCGAACCCACGACCTACGCCTTACCAAGGCGTCGCTATACCCCTTAGCCACAGCGGCGTTAGACCATGCTAATCTGCCTATTGTGTATAAATGTTTCTAAAAAAAATATGACAATGGGAACATTCTTCTAATAAACTTTATTTCGACGTCTTACCTAACCGTCCTTCATGAAGAAGGAAATGAGCTCATTTGATGTCCGTTCAATCGTGTCGGAACTTTCGATACTGGAGAACGCCCATATGGATAAGATCTTCCAATGGGGTTCAGGTAACGTACTTTTTCGCATAAATGCCCAAGGGCCTGGTAAAAAAGATCTCTTCTTCAAGGACAGAAAATGGTTATATCTTGCACCTGAAAAACCAGAGACGCCTATCACTCCCACATCTTTCGCGACGTTCCTTAGGAAATACATTGACAACGCCAGAGTCGGAAAGACCGTACAGGCCGGTTTCGACAGGGTGGTAATTATGGAAGTGTTCAAGGCCGACGCAGAATACAAATTGATATTCGAGATGTTCGGAGGAGGAAATGTACTCCTGGTCCTGGATGGGAAGATCGTGAACTGTCTCATACACAAGACGTACAGGGACCGTTCCACCCGCCCAGGGGAAGACTATGTGGTGCCGAAAGAGAGATTCAATCCTCTAACAGCATCCTTGGAGGAATTCAAGAAGGAATTCATAGCTTCAGAATCAGATACGGTCAGGACATTGGCGACCGTGATAAATCTTGGCGGGCAATATGCAGAAGAGGTCTGCAAACGCTCAGGAATAGCGAAGAATACTCCTCAATCACAACTGACCGATGTAGACCTGGACAAACTCTACGAAGCACTGCATAAGGTCATAGAGCATGTGGTCGACGATAATCAGCCTACAGTATTCCTGAAAGATGGAAAAATGATAGATCTAGCACCGGTATACTTATCCATATATGACGGAGAGGACTCGATCAAATTCGACACGATATCCCTGGCTGTCTCAGCGTATCTCAAAGAGGTCGGAGAAAAAGAAGAAGAGGATTATGTAGACCCAGAGATGGAAAAACTGGAAAAGAGGATAGGCAAACAACAAGAGACCGTTGACGAATATCGGATGGAATGCGAAGATCTGAAAAAGCACGCGGACGTACTCTATACTGAATATCAAAAGGTCACAGGACTACTTTCCGTACTGAATGAACAATCCCAAAAACTTACATGGGATAAACTTAAGGAAGGAGCCATGAAGATCCCTTATGTGAAAAACATAGACCCTTCAAAGAACACAGTTACCGCTGTGATTGGCGATCTGGATGTTACTTTGGACTATACCCAGACCCTTGATGCCAATGCCTCTAATATCTACACAAAGAGCAAGGATATTGGAGAAAAATCAAAAAGGGCCGAAGATGCACTAAAAGAAAGCAGATCCGAATTGGACAAAAAACTTAAAGGCATCAATAAAGCAAAAGCGATAGCCGCATCCAGAGCACAACCCACCAAGCAATTCTGGTTCGAAAGATACAAATGGTTCATAACCACAGCTGGAAAACTTGTTCTCGCGGGAAGGGATACCCACACCAACGATAACGTTGTCAAAAAGCATCTCAAGGAAGGGGATGTCTTCGCACATGCCGACGTCCACGGAGCACCTTCGGTGATATTGAAGGAAGGTAAGACAGCGACACCTGAGGAACTCAGAGAAACGTGTACATATGCATTGGCACAATCAAAATCGTGGATAGCTGTCCTGTCAGAAGGAACTGCATTCTGGGTGTATCCAGATCAGGTCAGCAAGACCCCGAATCCTGGAGAATTCGTTCCCCGCGGAGCCTTCATAGTGCGCGGCAAAAGAAATTACGAACACCACCTGGACATTGAACTTGGTATTGGAGAAATAGAATACGAAGGCAGCAGAAAGATCATGTGCGGACCCGTAAGCACCATTGAAAAATGCACAAAATACATGATCATTCGTCCTGGACGCGAAAAAAGCGGAAGGATGGCCGGAGATATAGCAAAAGAGTTCCAAGTACCAGAAGAAGAGATATCTCGCATACTACCGCCTGGAGATGTGGAGATAATAAAGAAAGTCTGGCCTCAGGAAGGGTCCCCTGAAGTCTGACCAGCTACGTGTTCGCACAAGTGCCAACTAAATGGAATGGCGCCCGTGTTGGGATTCGAACCCAAGTCAAGAGATCCGCAATCTCACAGGATATCCAAGCTACCCCACACGGGCTGATTATGCGGAGATATTTTCAATTAAAAAGTTTTAGACTTCCGGATGGGACAGGTAACGGCTAATGTATCCTGCGATCCTGTTCCTCATTTTTACTGAGGAAACGTCTGTGAGTGTATCGACCATCGCCTTGTTGCTCTCGAAGTCCTTGCTGAAGGCCTGCGGGTATTTGTTAACAAGCTCAATGGCTACTCTCTTGATGTAGGTGGGTCTTATTCTTCCCATATCGTTCACCGAGTAAACCGACTAATTGGTAATCCCTATTTAAGGTTTATTAGACTTCATCGGCCTACCACACGATAATTTACCCTCGGGACACGGACCTCTTACACATGGAGCGCCCGCATCCTTGAATATCGTCGGTGACACCTCCTTGCATAAGGCCATCATGAGCTCGGCCATTTCCCTGATCTCCCATTGGGCACGATTGCAACATCTAAGGGAAAAGAAATGCAAAAGTTCCCTCGCATTCATGGTGATGGTAATGTTGGTTGTACAACCATTGGGAAGAACGTACCTTGCATCCTCTGCCGGGATCTTTTTCTGAAGCTCATTGTAAGCTTTCCAGATCTGATCCATGGTCTTCTCGTATATCGCAAGCGAGGCAGGATCGGCTTTTACTGTCTCTGGTATAACATATGTGGGCTCTTCCAAAGAAACATATCTCTGGCTCTGTTGAGAGAATGAAGCGATCCTATGTCTTACGAGTTGATGTGTGAGTGCACGGGATACATCTTCCACTGAAAATGTGAACGATGCATGTTCTATGACAGAATAATGTCCCATACCGACTATCTTGGACAGGGTCCTTTCCGGATCCTGCAGACCCAAAAGATCTGCTGATGACTTTTCGGAATAACATGACTTACCTGCTGCAGCGCAGATAGAATCAGCATTCTGAGTGTATGCCAATAACTTCACTATCATATGTTCCCCTTCTTACCCAACTCATCATTCCAAACCGCATCCTTTATTTTTTCCAACCTTTCAGGATCCAACAGATCTGCAAGTCTTATCTTATGGATATCCAAATCAGGTAATAAAACAGATAAGCCCTCGACATGTGCGTCTCCGACCACCACTACAATGGATCCGTACTTGGAATGCTCTTCCATTATCTTTCTGGCCATATACTCGTTACGTTCGTCTATGAGTTTCCTCACGAACGTGGGATATTTCTTCCTCATGGCCTCAATGTATGTCTTCTCATCTGCAGAGAATTCCTTTTGGACCTTGTCCACCTTCTTACTGCCAAAAATGCCGTCGGTCCGAATGGACCATGAGTATCTGACCTTCTCTGTGAAGGACATCTCCTTCTCCATATCGGCCATGACTCTTTCTGCATCCATGTCTATGCATACAACCTGCGCCCCGACGATCTTTGCCATCTGGATGGCGGCCAAGAGTTCGCCTCCTGCTTGAGTGTCATTCTCGGCGGACATCTTCTCTTGATATTTTGCCGACTTTTGATACGATTTTGGAAGTTTGGAAAGGTCTTCCTGTCTGGCCGCATTATTTTCTGATGTGAGCGCCCTGTATCTCCTTTCGTCCAATTCAACAAACACTGCGTCTGGCCAGATATTTTTGATGATGAATGATACGGATTCGGAAATGCGGAAAACGTGCCCTGTACCAATTATCACTATCATATTTCACCTGAAGCCATACCGAAATAAATACCAATTACTCAAACTTATTGACTGGACAACTCTCGATCCATTGTCCCTCATATATGACGGAGCCTTCGACGGAATAATGTATCCCATGTCCTTCCATATGATCGTTGAAGAACCATCCCACATATGTATCGCCGTTAGGCCATGAAAGCATTCCTTTGCCATTCATCTTGCCATCTTCGAAATCCCCTTCATACACCGTACCGTCGATCCAAACTATGCGGCCATTTCCGGATCTGATGTCGTCCTTGAATTCTCCATCATATCTTTTGCCGTCAGCCCATACGAACGATCCGTGGCCTGTACGGGACCCCATGACGTACTCTCCCTCGTATCTGTCCCCATTCGACCAAATGAAGAGACCTGTTCCATTCTCTATGGGGACCCCATTCTTCAAATGATATTCCCCAATGTATGTGCCATTATCGTAAGTTATCTTAGTAACTTGCAAATTATCCCATCCCGTAAACCCCATAATAATATTTGGTTAAAATCATACGCATATGTTGGAGATATCATTTGAAGAATAATACAAACGATAAACGTATATTGAAAATTACTCCAACTGCATATATAATAATTACCAGACTGTTGAATATTGATAATATTCACAATAAATTTTGTCTCATATTGGAAAGTCTCTCCAAAGCAGAATTCAACGTGGATTCGTTCTTTGCAAAATGTAAACGGACAAGATGATTAACATCTTCGTGGAAAAAACTTGACCCGGGTACAGCACCTATACCGACCTTTTTAGCCAAATCCTCACAAAATTTCTGATCTGAATCATATCCATACTCTGATATGTCCATCATCACATAGTACGCACCTTGCGGGTCTGTGTGTTTTATTCCGGCCTCATTCAAACCCTTCAAGAATAATCTGCGCTTATTATCGTATACTCCTTGAAGATGCTTATAATAATCATCCCCAAACCTCAAAGCAGTTACTAATGCTTCTTGAAGAGGTGCAGCAGCACCCACAGTTAAGAAATCATGAACCTTCTTTGCTGTATCTGTTATTTCTGGAGGCGCAATGATGTATCCTACACGCCATCCGGTGACAGAATACGTCTTTGATAAAGAAGAACATGAAATCGTGCGATCCCACATTCCTGGAAGAGTTGCAAAATATGTGTGTTTGTGTGGTGAATAGACTATGTGTTCATAAACCTCGTCCGTTATAACGTACGTATCGTACTCCTCGGCCAATTTAGCTATGAAAAGCAGTTCATCTTTTGTAAATACCTTTCCACATGGATTTGAAGGATTACAGAGTACCAATGCTTTAGGTCTTTTTGCAAAGGCCGCTTCCAATTCCTCTTTTGAAAAACGAAAGTCCGGGGGATTCAAAGAAACATATATTGGTTCCGCGCCAGATAACAATGTATCTGCGCCATAGTTCTCATAGAATGGTGAGAACACTATAACCTTGTCACCCGGATTGATTACCGTTGTCATGGCGACCATCATAGCTTCCGTGCTTCCACAAGTAACAACGATATCTTTGTTTGGATCTATTGACCTTCCCATGAAATGCTTTTGTTTTTCGGCCAATGCCTCACGGAAATTTTGAGCTCCCCATGTCACAGAATATTGATGAGGGCCCTCGTATGCAACTTCTGCCAATCGTTCCATGAGTTCTTTGGGTGGATCAAAATCTGGAAATCCTTGTGATAAATTTATAGCTCCGTATTCATTCGATATACGGGTCATGCGCCTTATTACTGAATCTGTAAATCCTAAAGTCCTGTCTGATAGTCCACGCATTATATCACTTCAAATACTGTACGTCAAATTTCTTTCATCTATTATGCGCTTAGCTTTATGAGTGGAACGTTCAATCGAACCTTCTGGTGCCACGATGACCTTCGAAGGCTTAACACCAATACGCGCCTTGAGAGCCCTAAGTACACGATCAGAGACCTGTTCGTCCGTTTCAGTTACATTGGTGAACTCCTTCTCAACCGTAACCTCGTAATGACATGTGAGATCTTTTTCATACACACGTATCATATATTCTCCCGTTATCCCTTTCAAACCACGTACTACGGCCTCGATGTCACTGGGGAAAACATTGACCGCAGAAACAATGAACATGTCATCCTTTCTACCTATTACGTGAATACGTCCGTGAGTCCTTCCACATTTGCATTTTGTTCTATCTATGTAACCGATATCACCTGTACGAAACCGTATCATTGGACGCGCGTGCTTACGCAATGTTGTATAAACAAATTCTCCAACTTCCCCAGATTTCAAAAGTTCACCTGTTTTCACATCGACAGTCTCAACATATATGTGATCCTCGGCAATGTGAAGTCCATCTTTCTCATCGCACATGGCTGCACACGCACCGAATATATCCGATAACCCATAAAAATCGTAAACACTCGCTCCCCACAATTCCTCTATGGACTTACGTGTGCTCTCTATCGACCCTCCCATTTCCCCCGCCACGAATATCCTGCGTATGGAAAGGTCCTTTACTGGGTCTACGCCATTTTTCTTACAGGTTTCTCCAAGATACCAAGCATAGGATGGGCTTGTCCATATGCACGTGGGTTGGTATGTTTTAAGAATGTATATCAATCTTTCAGAAGGCAAGGTACCGCCCCATATGCACAAGGCACCAAGGTTTTGCGCCCCGATTACATCTGGGCCTCCAACATAGAGGGAAAAATTCAGAGCATGAACGTAACGGTCATGCTTCCTCATTCCTGCCTGATAGAACCATCTACTCTCAACATCCTGCCATTCATCAAAATCCTTCTTTGTAAATGGACTCATCGTGGGGACCCCTGTGGACCCTGATGAAGTTGATATGAATACTACATCATCCTCGGGCACGGCACACAACTCCCCTAAGAAAGAACCTACGCCCTGTGTATCTCTTTGGGTCTTCTTATCAATAAATGGGAATTTCGCAAGATCGCCCAATGTTTTTATGTCATCTGGTCTTACTCCTGCCTCATCAAAAGACCTCTTGTAATAAGATGAATTCTCATATGCAAATTTCAACTCTTCCCTAAGACTTTTTAATTGATAGGCCTCCAATTCTTCATGAGGCATTGTTTCAATCTTCTCATTCCAGTATCTTCCGTCGGCCATCATATCGCCTCGAAGGATTTCATACTTTTCATATATGATTAGTATGATTACATTCTATATAACAAACGTTGCTAATAATATTCATATAATAATAACAAAAAAATAAATTTCACAAATTATCATTATGACTAAAACAATCTAAAAAAGAATCAAAATAATGTACTGGAATAATGCATATTTTAAGATGGTTTAAAATCAACATTTAGAATTACAAAAAAATAATAGTTAATCTTATTGAAATATTATCGAAAATAATAATAAAATATGAATAAAATAAAAATACAATTCGATCTGTTGATGCAAAATTTTAATTTTTAGATATGAAACCAACTGACCATAAAATAAACTCAATTTTTGATCCAGGTCTTATTAATCCCCTCCCATCTTAAGTCGCGCATCTTCTCAATGTGTTCCAAATCTGAATCCTTTAAATGACGGAAACGTTTTTGCCCGCGCACATATGAACGAATCCCATCTAAATCCTTTATTTCTCTATTTATATGAAATACCCCATTTTCATATTCAGCTAAAGGCCAAAGACCACAATCGACAGCGGCCCTGGCCAAATCTATAGTCTCATCTGAATCAACTCCCCAACCAGTCGGACAAGGCGCAAGAACATGTATGTATTTGGTACCGCGGATCTCCGATGCTTTCCTTACTTTTCTCATATAATCCTCTAAATACCCTATACTTGCAGTGGCAGCATAAGGTATCCCGTGAGCCGCGACTATCTCAAACATATTCTTCTTTTCATGTGTATTGCCTTTGACCCTTCCGGTTACTGGGGTAGTGGTGGTGGACGCTCCGAAAGGCGTCAGAGAACTTTTCTGCGTACCTGTGTTCATGTATGCCTCATTGTCATAACAAATGTAGATGATGTCATCATTACGGTCTATCGCACCAGAAAGCGCCTGTATCCCTATATCTGCAGTACCTCCATCTCCCGCAAACCCAACAATCTGAAAATCAGATATTCCTCTTGCACGAAGCCCGGCCTCTACGCCGGTCATCATTGAAGCTGTACCTGCAAATGTGGATATCATGGCGTTGTTACCAAAACATAATTGAGGGAAATTGAAACCTACAGCCGACATGCATCCTGCTGGAAGAACAGCAACCGCCCTTTCCCCCAAAACCTTTAATGCTATTCTAACGGCAAGACTGCCTCCGCATCCAGCACATGCTTTGTGTCCAAAAAAATATTCATCTTCGGTGATATTTCTTGCATTTGGAACAATCATATGTTCACACCCTCCACTCCGATGAACGCTATGTCCTTCTTACCCTCGACCATATCTAAAAATATCTTTTGAATATCATTTTCCGTTATGTCCTTTCCTCCAAGGCCGCCTATACGATTCAGAGTTGGAACGCAAACACCTTCATTGTGCAAAGCTGCACATACATTTATGAAAACAGTCCCCGCGTATCCAAATGATATGTCCTTCTCCAAAACACATACAGACTTGGCACCGGACACCGCCACCGATATTTCCTTATGAGGAAAAGGCCGCATATAGCGAATACGTATTACTCCTGCTCTTATTCCTTTCTTGCGCATAGATTCGGTAACATTCTTACACAACCCAGATATGCTGCCGAGTGTAATTATTACAAATTCCGCATCTTCGCACAGATATTTCTCTATTAACCCTGTGTATCTTCTACCAAATAACTTAGCGAAAGATTCCTCTGTCTCTAATATCTCTTTTCTAGAATTCTGTATACCTATATGTTCTCCGATTTTGAAAATGGTATTATATTCCGGACCAGCTGAAAAACAAAGATTCTTTGGATTGTCAAAATCTATTCTATTCTCAGTAGAATACTCCGGAAGAAATGCGTCTGCCTGATCCTGATCGGGTATGTCCACAGGTTCATAAGTGTGGGTAAGATGAAAGCCATCAAGATTTATCATGAAAGGCGTCGATACGTCACAATTCTCCGATATACGATAGCTCATCAATGCCAAATCAAGACTCTCCTGTGCATCCTGCGCATAAACTTGTATCCACCCACAATCCAACTGTGATAGGGAATCGCGCTGATCCCCGTATATGTTCCATGGAAGTGCCGTAGAACGATTGGCGTTCATCATTACGATAGGGAATCTTCCACCAGCCGCATATGGAAGACATTCAGCCATGTACAGAAGTCCCTGGGAAGAAGTTGCTGTGAATGTTCTAACACCCGTAGCTGAAGCTCCGATGACACATGATAATGCTGAATGCTCGGATTCTACATGTATAAATTCGGAATTTAGAACTCCACTACCAACCATTTCAGAAAGCCGTTCTACAACTATCGTCTGCGGTGTTATAGGATAAGCAGATATAACCTCCGGTCTAGCTAATCTTATTCCATGTGCAAATGCTTCATTTCCCGATATGAAAAAGCGAGTCATTGCCGTTCCACCTTCATGATAATTGAATCATGCTTACAGATCTTTGAACATATACCGCAACCTTTACAAAAATCATAATCTACGAATACTTTCCCATTTTCTCTATATATGGCGCCATCTGGGCAATATAGATAACATTGAAGACATCCGGTACACTTTATGGAATCTATTATTGGCCTTATTTCTCTCCACCCTGAATTTTTAGATACGAGAAATCCTGCTTCATAAGAAGTGTTTTTAGGACAAGTCTCCATATTCCAGATAGGAACATTGTCGCGTATGTATGGCTTCATGAAGTGATCCCCATCAATTTATTATACGCGGCCTCAACCACTTGTTTATTCTTTTCCCAGAGGCATTCCGGTAATGTGGACTCTACACCCTTATTGACTGCATCCAATGATATCCCTCCCCAAACTGCGATCAAAGCACCTACCATCGCTGTATTTGAAATTGGTGACCCCAGGACCTTAGATGATAAATTAGACCCATCAAAGGAGATGATCCCGTCATCCTGAAAAACCTTGTTCGTGTTTACAATTGCCTTTTCGCCATTCTCTGGTAAAATACCAGAAAAAAGAGTACTATCCAAATAAACTGTAAAATCAGCATTGGTTATCTCGTTTCTGCTAACAACAGGTAATTTAGACATCTTGGTAAACGCTCTTACTGGTGCACCGCGACGTTCCGGACCAAAAGACGGAAATGCAAGAGCATAATTGCAGTCATTATCAGAAATGTATGCCGTTCCCAGCAACCTTGCGGCAGTAAAAGCTCCCTGACCACCTCTTCCGTACCACGTTACATTAATATGATTTTTATTGTGTGACATATCTCTAACACTCCAGTTTTGAGTGCGCGTTCAATAACTTTGTAAAAAAATTATGGGGGCTTTCGCCCCTTAATTAGTTTTCCATTACATTTTCCTTTTCCAATCCTTCAAGTATGCTCTTGCGCAATGCTACAAACTCCGGTGCTGAACGATCTCTGGGTCTAGACCAGGGTATCTCTATTATTTCCTTGATCTTCGTTGGACGTTTTGATAGTATGACTGCCCTATCAGACAAATATACTGCCTCATCGACCGAATGAGTGATGAAGATTATTGTCTGGTCTGTAGACCGCAAAATCTCTATCAACTGTGCCTGCATTATGTTACGCGTCTGGGAATCCAATGCACCGAACGGCTCATCCATCAATATCACATCTGGCTTTACCACTAATGCCCTTGCAATCCCCACCCTCTGCTTCATACCACCTGAAAGTTCATTTACCCTTGAATCAGCAAATTTCTCAAGACCGACAAGTTTGATGTATTGTTCAGCCCTTTCATGGCGTTCCTTCTTGGATACGCCGGCGATCTCAAGACCGATCTCAACATTTTTTCTCACCGATCTCCAGGGTAACAAAGCGAAATCCTGGAACACCATCCCTCTATCCGCACCATGTGTTGTACAAGAGCGACCATCTATCCAGACGGCCCCACTTGTCGGAGGTATCAGACCAGCAATCAACTTTAAGAGCGTGGTCTTACCACATCCTGAAGGTCCCACCAGAGACAACAGTTCACCTTTTCTGACATCGAGTGATAAATCCTCAATGACATCAGTGTCACTCTTCGAATGATGATATGATTTGCTGAGTCCTATTATCCTTATCTGTGATTCTTCTGTCTGAGAAAATCCGCCACCCAACACATCTGATTCCACACCGATAGCACTCATGATGTTGCCTCCATTCCCATCTTTCTCGATATCAACTTATGCAACAAGTCCGCCACTGTCACAGTTAGTATTCCTAGTATTCCTATTAGGACGATACCCGCAAATACACCTGGCCAATATCCGATCGTCGCCATATTGCTGATGTAGAACCCAAGACCGCCTACGGGTGATGCATATAACTCTGCTGAAACTATACACATCCAGCCTATTCCTAGACCTACCTTTACACCATTCATTAGATATGGTGTTGAGGCGGGAACGACCACCTTCGTGAAGATCTGTGATTTTGTGGCACCCAGCGTCTTTACAGCATCTATCCAATTGGAATCAATCTTGTGAACACCGAATATTACACTCGTCAGTAATGGGAAGAATATTCCCACGAACACAACCATCAATGGTCCAAAGTTGTATCCCCATAGGACCACGAACAGTGGTGCCCAAGCAACAGGGGCGATTGGCCTCAACACTTCTATGGACGGTGACATCAGTTCATTCAATGGCTTTATACATCCAAGCAACAAACCGAGAGGGAATGCCACAATGAATGCCAACACGAAACCTTTCAGGAACGTCCCAAGACTGGATGAGATATATGTCCACACACTCCTACCTGTGGTTATATCTCCATTCTTCACAAGATACTTGAGGGCATCCCAAGTCTCAAGGGGTGTGGGAATTATCGTCCTATCAACGATTATCGCTATCACCCACCAAAGAGCAATGAGGCCTAGCAAGGATATTGCCGTAAAGGCCGACACCCTTGCTAGTTTATGCCATTTGTTGAATGGATCGTATGATATCTTAATCCCAGATGTCATTTGATCACAATCAATCGTTGGTCCACTTGTTGTTTATGCTTGCTGATACGATAGATGGCAATCCAGGTACTCCAAAGTCAGCTTCATTGGCCAACAATGCTGTAATGACACCTGCACCTGTTGGTACAGATGTGAACACCGCGTTTATTCCAGCCTGTGTAAAGAATGACTCTGACTGTCCTGGAAGTTTAGTGTTCGCAAGATCCAGTGCAAGATCGTGTATGCTACCTGCAATTAGTGAGAATCTTACCGTGGTTACACTATCATACTCAGGTGTATCATCGCCCTGTGACAAAGCGCTCTTTATGTACGAATCGTCAACAAGCGCATTAGCATAGTCTGTGTAACTATCGAATCCCAATGAAGTCACAGAGTAAAACACTGCACCCAATCCTTCAAGGCTCTCTGCCAGATTTGCTGTATTCGATTTGAGTACTGACAATGGATTGCTTACAGTATAGTCCGAATCGATTAGACCATACTCCGTGTCCTGCAATGCCGCGATAACATCATCTGTAGTAGCAGTATTGCCGAGCTGAGTCTTGACAAGTTCGATCAACCAGAGATAATCTGAATCGTTCGGATTCTCAACACCCTTTGCAATCGTTTCATTGAGCCAGTATCCTGCCTGAAGTATAGCCCATGTTGTCCTGTCTGAAGCATCTTCATTTGCACTCAGGAAAGAGGTGTTGGCTACCAAAACACAGCACTGCTCGTGAGGAAACAACTCATTGGTCCTTACGATAACATCATAATTTGCATCATCATCAATAAGTGCCAACTGTGGCTGCCATGTGAGTCCTATATCCACTCCCAGTGAGAGAATGGTTGCTGCCGAGCCCGTAGTTACGATATACCCCACTTCTCCATCCTTCAATTCCTGTCCCTGCGTCCAAGCAACGAGCTTAAGTTCTTTTGTCTCTCCATTCTCGACCTTAGATGGATCATTTAGATATTCTTCTATCAATTTCTTCAATTGTATGTGCTGAACTGCAACTGTACCGGGAGTTCCGATGACAAGACCTTCCCAGCCTGCAGCTCTGTAAATAACATCGCCTGTTCCATTCTCGGCCGCTTCTATCGATTCAAGCACGAAAAGCGTAGAAGGGTCAATTTCATTTACATCATAATAAAAACCTGAACCCACAGACTGAATACCTGCGATCAAGCTAATCTCTTCATTTCTTTTATTATTGTTATCGGAAGCAAATAGGAAAATTCCTACTGCAGCAACAACAATGACCGCAGCAACTGCGACCGCTATTAATTTTAGATTTGCCATATTCTTTACTCCGTTTCATTCTAATGTGGTAATCTTTCAACTTCTGATAGAACGCCTATGACGTTCGTCTTCTGTCTATTTCCACTTTGGAAACATTGTCTCCGAAATGCATACTAATTCGATAGATATAATTGGTTTTGACAATTTTATTCTTTAATGAATAATAATTAAATAAATAATTCATATAATAACAATAAAATTCATTTATGAATATAAATAATAATTAATTCTAAAATATTATTCGAAGTCGATATATTATTCTCAAAATCAAATTCAACAATAAATGATTAATTATAAGTTTATATAAAAAAACATCAAATTCTAATCTCTTTGACAACTAAGTAGTCGTCTGAAACTAAAGCTTTAGTATAATTCCGGCCTTCTTCTATCAAAATAGGAGATGTTCAACATATCATTGTCCTGTCCGTTCCTTGGAAGAACACCTTCCAAGCAACATGTCAACATGTGCTCATCGTCACCGAAATATTCGGCCATAACCCTGCCTTTGGGATCCATTACAGTACAGCCACCACCGAAGATGGCGTCTATGCCGTTGTGCCCTACGGCGTTGCATGCGGCAACATACATGCCATTATCATTCGCTCTGGCTGGAAGAAATCTACCCCATGTTTCCTTTCTTCTTTCTCCGCCTATGCCGGAGCAATGTGGCAAGAGTACCAACTCGGCACCTTTCGCCCTCAGGACCGTGGAAATATCCGGTATATGTCCTTCCCAACACAGATGCACCCCCAGACAGACCTTTTCCAATGATATGACAGGTATCTTGTCACCGGCCGAGAATACATCTCTCTCGTTGTTACCGAGATGTGTTTTTCTGTACACCATCGTGTCACCTGTTGGCGTGACCGTCATCTGTGTGAGATAGAGGCCACTGTCCAAATTCTCCATGAACCCAAAAACCACTATGATGCCATTTTCCGATGATGAACGTGATATCCTCTGAACATATGGGTCGTTGATCTTTAACGAATGCCTATCTGGCCCCTTGGTGGTGTATCCTGTTAGACACGCCTCCGGAAAACAAACTATGTCGGAACCTAATGATGCGGCTTCACATATCGACTCGACGATCTTAGAAGAATTCACATCTGTTTGACCTACGACGGAATTCATCTGCACCATCGACAATTGTATGCCCATCATCGATATCCGATAACGCCTCTATCGACAATAATCTTTGTGAATGCTTGTTTCATCTACCGTACGAAAGAAATTAAAATAACTGTCATCTATCCAGTCAACATGAGGAAATACGATCTCGTATGTTTTGACATGGACGGCGTACTCACCGACATCAGAAGTTCCTGGTGCTGGATCCATAGATGTTTTGAAGTGGACAACGAGGAGTCATACAAGTTATTCTGTAACGGAGAGATCAATGAGCCAGAATTCATGAAAAGAGATATTGAGCTCTGGCATTCTGTCAAACCAGATGTCAATCACAACGATCTTATCAGATTCTTCAAAGATATGCCTCTGATAGGAGGCATACAAGAGACTGTAGCTTGCCTCAAAGAGAACGGGATACATTGTGTCATCGTCAGCGGCGGGATCGATCTTGCGGCCAAGATGCTAAAAGAAGAATTCGGTTTCGATGATTATGCCGCAGACGAACTTCTTGCAGACGAGAAAGGAATCTTGACGGGGAAAGGCATAAGACACGTGGACCTGGCTGACAAGGGGATCAACGTCAGGCAATTCATCGAAAAATATAACACTGTGCCAGAACGTACGGTTTCAATTGGAAATTCCTTTACGGACATTCCCATGTTCAAGAACAGTGGAATGTCGATAGCATTCAACCCGACGGACATATACACCGAAGAAGCCGCCACATATACAATTAGGTCGAAGAACATCGCCGATGTACTGGATTATATCATCGGCGATGAAAATGAGTAAAAGGGGTGGGTTCCCACCTCTTTTGTATCAGTTATCGTCATCATCGTCTTCGATCTGATACTCGGACTCGTCAAACTCGAACTCCTCTTCTTGGAATTCCATAACGGCATAGTCCTTTGGTCTGATCTTGGCGTATACCCTTCTGATCTCTCTTGCTTCCGCATCCCCTCTGCGCAACAGACGCGTCTTTGTCTTTATGGCATGGACGACAGCATCGAAATGCTCGAAGGACAATAACATTCCAACAGAAAATTCATCATCAGGCTCTGCATCGATACGGAACGGAACGGTCCTATGATTGTCATTGACCGATATCTTCACACTTATGACATCGAACTGCTTTACCCATAACTTCTTGATATCAGAGGCCAGCACTTTGTTCCTACGCATCCCATCATCGGTATCGATAAGCGTTACACATACTCTTCTTCCATCATCCAAATAGAACTCGTCATCGACCTCGATGAGCTCGTTCTCCTCTACTAAGGTCTTTGTCTTCTCAGTTACCTCTCCGTCACTGAAAAGTACGGGGATCTCAAACTGCCTTGGGATCCTTATGGATTCCGAGAAGATACGCATGCACTCACTGCATTGGAAGGTCCCGGTTATGTTATCCTTGCCTATCCTGGCCTTGAGTATAGCGTGCTCCGTCACATCATCACATTTCGGGCATAGATAGTAAATAAAATCGGGCATCTCTCTTACGGCCATTGTATCACCTTTCGGTCATGAAGGGATGATCGTGTCCCGGTATGACCATGTCTGCGTAACCTGTTATCTTTTTTAAACTTTCTAACGCAAGCTTAGCGTCATAGTTCACTTTCGGGGGCACCATCTTCAAAACATTGTCCTTCAACGGTATAGCGTCACCGGCGATCGCATATTTGACGTCCGAATCGATGAAGACGCTGATCGAACCCGGCGTATGGCCCGGGGTATGCACCAATCTTATACCTTTCGTCAGGTCCATGTCCTCGTCGATGATCCTGGCACCGTTTATCTGACCTTTCTCCCCTGAATGAACGATGAACTCGGCCTTGGGAAACATATCGTTATTTCCTATATGGTCGGAATGAGTGTGCGTTAGAACGACTACGTCCACATCCTTTGGTAATACCATCAGCTGCTTGAACGATGTCTTCATGTCTGCCTGACGTTGTTTAGAACTTGTATCCACTACAATGTTCATATCCTCCGTGCGGATCAGCGTCGAGGTCGAATGTGCCTCGAGAACGTTTCCCTCAGCATCTCTTTTAAGATTCCCGATAGCGAGAACATCCAAACTTATCATGATACACCGATATATGTTCGAGATAATAAACGACATACCTCAAATTTATCTGTAAAGGCTTACATATGTTCGTTATGAAGTATGATCCCGCGATCAAGATAGCCGATGACCGCGAGGTATATCCGCCATCCGATGACAGCATCTTGCTCATCCAATCCTTCGATGTGGATGCTCATGAATCTTTATTGGAGATAGGCTGTGGATCGGGGATCGTTTCGATCCATTGCGCCCGCGACGGCGCTGATGTCACCTGTGGTGATATCAATCCGAAAGCAGTGGAACTCACAATGCTCAACGCTGAAGCGAACAGTGTAAGGGTCCACGCATTCGAGACCGATCTCTTTTCCAACATTGTAGGAAGTTTCGACACAATAGTTTTCAATCTTCCATATCTTCCAGTAGATGAGGATGGTGAACTTTCAAAGGCATGGTCCGGAGGACAGGATGGTATGGGCCCGCTTCCGAGACTTATCAAAGAAGCACCTGAACACCTCAATATGAATGGAAGAGTCATAATCGTAGTGTCTTCACTGATGGACCAGGAGAGATTGGACTCTCTCCTGGAAGATCATTACGTAAATGTTCTTTCAGAACTTCCGCTTTTCTTTGAGAGAATAAAAGTTTTGGAGATCCATCTCAATCCATGAGTTTCTGGATCTCCTTGACGAGCAGATCATTTGCCTGCTTCCCGTCGATCTTCCCTCTCAGCGCCCCCATGACCGGACCCATGAGTGGACCGATGGCGGCCAGTCCCTTGCTGCGAACGAAATCAGCACGCTCGTTGATGATCTTTGCAATTATGACGGATGCTTCATCTGCGTCTACGGACTCGAGACCTAATTTCTTGATCGCAGCCTCCACCTCCGTTCCGATGGACATCTCCTTCAACAATGCCGGGATCGCCTCTTTGGAGAAACGATTGTCCTTTAACAGAGCGAACATCTTGAAGATCTGATCGTCTTTTATCGCACTCATGTCCGAGCCTTCGTGCTCCAGCTCTGTGAATGTATTGAGGAACATGGTCGCCGCAACCGAGGCCATACCGTATTCGTCAGAGATCTTGGCGAATATCTCGTCCTGACTGTTCCTTACTATCTGATGGGCTTGCTGTCTGTTGATTCCGTATTGATCCATCAAACGATTCTCCGTCTGCTCTGGGAACTCTGGAAGGCTGTTCCTTATGCGTTCCAACCTCTCAGAGGTTATATTCGTAGGAGGCACATCCGTCTCCGGGTACATCCTCGCAGCGCCTGGCAGAGGCCTTGAGTATTTCGTCGTACCGTCCGGCAACGGGTCCCTCGTTTCCTCGGGAATTCCAACAAGAGCTTGATTGGCCCTTTCTACAGCGACCTGAAGTGCATCCCTTGCCTTCTTCTCTTTAGCGGCACAGATCACAAATGCATCCCATTCGCCTGTCATACCCAAGAATTCTCTCAACCTGTCGACGTACGACTGCTCTATACCGTAATTTGGAAGCTCGTCGGAATGGAATATTCCCTTCACACCTTTGGTGCGAGCGTATTGGGCCATTTCCGCCCCGAGCCTAAGGGTCTTGTTGTCGCCATTCATCACACCGGAGAATCCGGGAAGTCTTACGGCCAAGACCTTACCCTTCTCTTCAAAGGCGGACCTTATGACCTTCGAATCACAATCCTTGAAAATTTCGGTGACATCTGTCACATCTATGGGTACGGCCTTTGCACCCCTGTTGACGAGCATCTCCCTTATCCTGAGCAGCATCTTTTGCCTATTGACCTCGTTACGAACGAAATCAGGAAGCATTCTCAGTTCCTGCACTCCCTTTATCTCGATGCGTGCGCCACCAGGAATGGAGATGTTCAGATCCTCTCTGATGGTCCCTATACCGCGCTTCACCCTCTTGGTGCACCTAAGCAGTGTACCGATCCTTGAAGCGACCTCCATTACCTCCTCAGGCGTCCTCATGTCTGGTGCCGTGGCGACCTCGATCAGAGGTATGCCCAAACGATCCAATCTATAAGTTATGTCGGAACCTGTGGTCTCCATCTTACGCGCGGCATCTTCCTCCAGACAAACGGACAGGATACCTATCCTCTTTCCGTTGACTTCAATGGAACCGTCCGTAGCGATCAATGAGGTCCTCTGAAAACCGGATGTGTTGGAACCATCGACGACGATCTTCCTCATGAATTGGATCTCGTCTATTATGTTAGCATTCAGCATTGTGGAAAATACCAATGTGGTCTCCATGGCATCCTCGTCGACCCCGTGAGGCGGCTCCTCATCCATTTCCACCAGGCATGTGACGCCCGGACTGCACTGATATTTGAATCCGAGATTCCTTTGGAATTGGACCAGTGCCGCCCTGTCCACCTCTCCCATCTCGCTGGTGGTCGGCCTGAGCTTCCTATAATATTCGCCCTCTCCCTCTTCGCAGAGACAGCTTGCACATGAACAGAAGAGTTTCTTGGTGTCCAATTGCTGGTGTATCTCTATACCGCACATCATCTCATACTGTTCAGACATCGATGGTCCTCCTGTCGCTCATTTCATCTGCAAGCGGGGTCTGCATCATGGCCTTTGCAGCCTCGATGTCCTTGGAATTCGCAAGAGCCCACATAAGCTTCACATAAGCCACTTCTGGCAGCATATCCATCACGCTGATCGCACCTGCGGAGATCATGTCCCTACCAGTATTGTAAACGTTCAGATTCGTTCTTCCGTTCAGACATTGAGATGTCACAACGACCACGGAACCGTTGTCACATGCTTTTTTGATGAGAGGTACCATGTTCTCATTCACGTGCCCCAGACCAGATCCGGCGATTACTATCCCCTTACTTTGCATTATTGGACCTTCGAAAAGAGCTGGGTCCATTCCAGGATAGAACTGCAAAAGGATCGTTCTCTTCTCCATGGAGTTCCTTAGCTCGACCTTCGAATCGTTGATCGAACGGCCCTCGCCTGTGAATCTTATGTTGCCCTCCAGATCGATGTGTGCGACCGGGAGTGCATTGATACTGTGGAAAGCATCACGTCTCGACGTGTGCATCTTCCTCACCCTTGAACCGATGTGTACTGCGAATGAATCGTCTCCTGAAGTGTCGTGCATTATCACGAAAACACCTGCCCTGCGCCCTTTGGTACAGAACCTTGCAGCAGCCAAAAGATTTGAAGATGCATCCGACGATGGCCTGTCAGAGGACCTCTGCGCACCCACCAGAACAACTGGACGGGGAACATCGGGAAGCATGAATGAAAGTGCTGCTGCCGTGTATCCCATTGTATCCGTGCCGTGCGGTATTATGATCGCATCCGCACCGTTGTTGATCTCATCCGCAACAGCCTTGGCCAGTTCCTGCCAATGCTCCACATTCATATTTTCAGAAAAAATGGAGAAAAGAACACGTGCCTCTACATTCGCAACGTCCCTTATCTCAGGAACGGCATTGATCATATCGGATGTGGATAGGGCGGGATGAACGGCCCCGGTTCTATAGTCCACGTATGAGGCTATAGTCCCCCCTGTCCCGATCAGAACGACCTTGGGAAGACCGGGCTTCGCCTCGACCTGGGTCTCCCTCTTGACCCTTGGCACCGGTCTCTCAATAACTTTTATAACGGAATCATCGTAGATCCTGATTCCCATGTTGTACCCGCTCTTTACCTTCAGTATCAACACATCGGGTGCACTGAAATCGTGATGGGGCATCAATGTCCCCGTGAACGATCTGCCTTTGGATTCTACCGTCAGAACGGAACCCTCCTCGGCGCATATAGAGCTCAATAATTTTGAAAGCGATTCGGAATAGCTCATACTGTTCGTTGTCGCATATCTGTTACACATTTATGACTGTTTCTTTCCTGCATTACACACGTATAGCTATGGATAAGGGTTTTTAGTACGAATGGCATCCGCCTTCTCATGCACATCGTCCAAGTAGGGATGGAATATGACGTTCTCAGAGAAAACAACAAAATCGCTCATGATAACTACCGCCTTCTAAAACAGCATGGTATCAAAAGCATTGACTTCATGGGTTCCATCGGTGCTGGAAAAACCGCACTTATAATCAAATTGGGCGAAAAACTCAAGGCCAAAGGCCTAAGGGTCTGTGCCATTGCAGGCGACGTGACCGGTGACGATGACTTCACAAGGATGAAAAAATCCGGCATGGATGCATATAACTGCAACACTGGACACGAATGCCATCTCGATGCGAATCTTGTCAAAAAAACACTTGATCAGATCGACCTCGACAAATATGATGTCATATTCATAGAAAATGTGGGGAACCTTGTATGTCCTGCAGATTTCCCGCTGGGAACAGACTACCGGGTCGTTGTGATCTCGACAACGGAAGGTGACGATATGGTGAGGAAACACCATGACATATTCACACATTCTGACGTCGCCATACTTAACAAGATCGATATCGCTGACGCTGTGGATGTCGATCCAGAGATAATAACCAGCGATTATGCGAAACTGACCGGTGGATTGAAGCACATGTACAAATGCAGCGTGAAAAAGAATGAAGGCATCGACGAGATCCTTTCTGCACTAAAACTCTGAGGGAATAAAATGAAAGTACTGACTGTCGGAGGCGGAGGAAGGGAACATGCAGCTGTAGAAGCACTTTACAGATCTGGTGCCGAGATCTACGCCGTCATGAAAAATGCTAACCCCGGTATAATCGCCAGGGCCAAAGTACACGAGATAATCAGCGAGAAGGATGTTGACAAGATCTGTGATTTCTCACTGCAGAACAACATCGAATTCGCATTCATTGGCCCCGAGGCCTCCCTTGAGATGGGGCTGGTGGACGCCCTGGAGAACATGGGTGTCAGATGTGCAGCACCTACAAAGGCCGCGGCTAGGATCGAAACATCCAAACAGTTCATGAGAGAACTCGTCAGCAAATACAACATCGAAGGAAATCTTCGTTACGCAAGCTTTGAGAACGCTAACGAAGCCGAACAGTACCTTAAGATCCTTACCGAAGAGATAGTCGTCAAACCTATCGGGCTTACCGGAGGAAAAGGAGTTAAGGTCCAAGGAGAACATCTCCACAACTTCGAAGAGACGATGGAGTACATCAACGAGATCTTCGAGAATCACGTAGGCGGTGCAGGTGTGATAATCGAGGAAAAAGCCGTCGGAGAAGAATTCACACAGATGGTATTCGTGGACGGAAAAACAATCGCCCCAATGCCTCTAGTCCAAGACCACAAAAGGGCCTACGAAGGAGATGTGGGCCCTAACACAGGTGGAATGGGGTCTTACACCGATGCCGATCATCTTTTGCCTTTCGTGACCGAAGATGACAGGAAAAAAGCCTTGGATATCCTCCAAGCGATAGTCAACGCTATGCTTGCAGAAGGATGCCCCTATCGCGGACCCATGTACGGACAGTTCATGCTTACTGCAAAAGGCCCTAAGATCATAGAGATCAATGCAAGATTTGGAGATCCTGAGGCAATGAACGTCCTTCCCATCCTGGAAACAGGATTCACCGGACTTCTGAAGGATATGTCCACAGGAAAATTGAAAGGGGATGTGCAATTCGCAAAGAAAGCGACTGTTTGCAAATACATAGTGCCAGAAGGTTACGGTGTAGTACCTGTCTCAGGACACGAGATCACCGTGGATATAGACGCCATTCATAATTGCGGAGCGGAGATCTTCTTTGCGAACGTAGACGTCGATGACTATGGTAAACTTGTAACTGGAACATCAAGAAGCATAGGTATCGTAGGAATAGCTGACACATTGGAAGAGGCAGAACACAGATGCGAAACAGCTCTTCAATACGTGAAATGCGATGCGATATTCGTTCGTCATGACATCGGTACAAAAGAACTGATCCAACACAGGATCGATCATATGAAACAGATCCGTCCATGAGATATATCGCAGTCAAGGTCGCATATACCGGAGAGGGTTTCAATGGATCCCAGAGACAACCGGACCTACACACTGTAGAAGGGGAGATCACATATGACCTTTGCATGATCCTTCACATACGTCCAGAGGAAATAGACCTCCATATGGCAGGAAGGACAGACAAAGGCGTTAATGCTCTTGGGAACGTGGCCGTCTTTAATACTGATTTTGAGGACATCCCCACTCTTCTTAAGGCACTGAATTCAAATTCAGAAAGGATCTTCTACAGGAGCTACGCGATCGTGGATGAGAATTTCAAGCCTCGTTTCGCGGATTGGCGCAAATATGAATACACCATCCCTAAGAAAAGAATGGACATCAAACTTGTCAGGGAATGCGCTGAACTCTTCATAGGAGAACATGATTTTCTCAGATTCTGTCGTCCTGACGGAAAACCTACGATCACCACTATAGATTCCATCAATATCAAGGAAACAAAAGATACGATCATATTGGAATTCACTGCAAGATACTACCTTTGGAACATGATACGTCGTATCTCTGCTGCAATAATCAAAGTCGGCAGGGGAAGATCGGATCTGAATGATGTCCGGGCCGCACTTGAAGGCAAAGAGGTAACTTTCGGTCTGGCACGCGCTGATGCTCTGACACTGACCGACACCATATATCTGGATCTCGAATTTTTACCAGCAGACGCTACTTACTATTCATATCGGACTGACGAAGAAAGATTTTGCATAGAATTACGTGACAGATTTTACAAATATTTGGAGGGAAAAGAATGAGCAATTTACTAAAGATGAGTGACGAGGTCATAATGAAAATGAAAGAACTCGAGGATGCAAGAAATGTTGCAATCGCTTGTTCAAGATTGGTCATAAGAAGCACGAAAACTGTGATTCACTCACTGCAGATAGGGACCCCGGATCTTGATGCCATCAAAAATATGGATTGTCTCATGAAGAATCTAATTGAATCTGTGAAAAAAGAACCAGAGATCCTTCACAGCGGTGTGGTCGAAGATGCCATGATGGAATACGCAGAAGCCAGACTTTTCATTGCGATAATAAATGACAAAAATATCCCTTCATACATAGAACTTGATATATCACCGCAGTCCTGGGCAATGGGGCTTTGCGATGCACTTGGAGAATTAAGAAGACTTCTCCTAACTCGTCTTATGGCATCCGACCTGAATGGAGCAAAGGACCTGTTCTCGAGAATGGAAGAAGTATCGGATACGATCATGATCTTTGATGTACCTGATGCCATCGCACCCATTAGAAGAAAACAAGACACGGCAAGAGGCATTATGGAAAAGACCCGCTCGGATATGACCGCAGCCACCATGATACTGAGTATTCAACATTAAAGTATTATTTTTTACAAAGTACCTATCGCAAATCATTTCAAGAATAATTAAAAACGGATTAGAAATCTAAAATCTAATTATCGGTCCGTACAAATTAAAAATGATTTAAAGGGGGAAAATCCCCCTGTTTAATTTAACGTCTGGATTTGGGCTTTCCGTAATTCTTTACAGGCTTACGGTAGATGTAGACCGCCATTATCACGATTATGATCAGGAAGATCGCCATCAGAATGTTGAGCCAACCGTAGCTTGAATGACCCACATAGAATGTGTGATCTTCGCCGAGTCCTGTGATCTTGTTGACGATAAGCGAATCATCGCTTACAACCACTTTGAACGTATGAGCTCCTGTGCTGATGGAATCTACCGCGTAATCGTATGTCACCGTTGTCGTTTCCCCGGATGCTACAGTGGCCTCGACTGGATCGTCGTTGACCTTCACACCATCGACATAGAAGTCGAGGAGAAGCTTGGTCAGATCTACATCCGAATTGTTCGTGATGTCGATCGACAGAGTGATGGGTTCAACGACCTTCAGGATCGCTTCCTTTGTCTCTGTCTGACTGCTGCCTTCGTCCAAGGTGTAAGTGAAGACAACTACGAGCCTGTATGTACCGGCCGTATCAGGCGCAGTTATCGTCAGGGTCTCTTTGACCCCGGGCGACAATGAACCTGAAGAGGGCGACACGGCACTAGACTGTGTTGTACCACTGCTATTGACCAATTTTGCGGTATAGGTGATCTCGATCTGTTCATACGTGTCAGACACGTCGAAGAGGATCGTTGCATCAACTGTACCTTCAATCTCGATCGTCGAATCATCGAGCTCGACGACACCGTTGGCGCTCGCATCCGAACCATTGGTGACTAGACTCGCACCTGCTACGAATACCAGGGCAAAGGCCACCATCGTAATGAGTACTACGTTTACTTTTTGCGTGAGAACACCCCCCTCTTAGAACCGGTCCAGACCATAAAGATCAGACCTAGGACACACAACGCCAAAAGCACCCAGAACAATACTGGTACTGTACTTGCAGTGTTGTAAATGTTAGTTCCACTGGCAGACGTATCTGATGAATCCAGATCCACATCCTGAGGACTGAGCGTCGCGGATGCAACAGATCCTGAAACAGTCACAGTACCTGTACTGTGTGTTCCAAGTGTAGCACCAGATATGCTCACTGATATCGTAACATCAGGAACATCAGTCGAAGAACCGTCCGAGCACATGACCATCACATAGATCGTCGTACTCGAATATCCATTGACGCTGAATGATGAACCGGAAGCATATACCAGATACTGATCTCCATCCACTATGACCACTGACCATATTGAATCCGTTGTTGCCGTTATCACTGCTGTTTTAAGGTAACAATCGTTGTTCACTATTGTTATGGCGTAGAGATATTGGTACGTTGATACTGCATCATTGGATGCGTCGTCAGCACCAGTCACATCTACATAAGTAGTAGAACTTGTGCCAGAGAATCCTGACCCGTCTAGAACATATGTTCCGACATCATTACCGGAAACATCTGTTACTGTGACTGAAAGATTCTCGTTTCCTGCTCCAACATGCTCTGCATCATAGAAACCATAAATCGTTATAGTTCCAGTCGAACCAGCACTTACTGTCAATGTGTATGTCTTGTAGAGTACCCATGCACTTCCACCAGTGATGATGTATGTGTTGGTGTACGAACCAGTGTTCTCGATGGATAATGTAAAACTTCCAACCCCGTTGGAGAAACTACAGTCGGATCCACCAAGAACCGTGTCATCCTCTATCGAAGAGGTCGTGGATGCCATATTCACTACAGCTCCATCAACCACCGCACTAGAGACCAAATCTTTCGTGGATGTGTATGTGTAGGTGATGTTTTCATCATCAGAATTCTCTTGAGAGACCTCTGATGTCAATGTCATTGCCTGTCCTTTGGGAACAACTATCTCAAATTCGCCAGATGTCACGTCGAATGGCACTGAAACCTCATCATATGACATTGTTATCGTTCCATCAGCAGCTACTCCGACGTATCCTTTTATGGTGACGGCTTCAGCTTTATCTGATAGGTCCAACGTAACATTGGAAGATGCATCGGTTACGGATCCGTAGGCTATTGTCTCTACTCCGGTTGAAGCGCTCTTCGCTGTGAAGTAGTATGAATAACCTTTCTCCACATAGTATATGAGGCTGTCATCAGAGTCGACATAATACAATCCTGTCTCTTCGTCATCATTCTCGAGTGCTGTAATGGATATGGAATCAGTGGATGATGCCTCTAATGTCACTACTGCGACCTCTATGCCGTCAATGGTCAGATCACCGCTGTTACCAGGATATACATAGACGGACCCACTGAAGTAATATCCAGTGCTTCCGTCGATCACTGCTGTATATCTTCCGATCATGATCGATTTAGAACCTGTAAATGTGTATGTGACACTGCTATCGGTGTACAACGTCAGAGTTATCTCATACTCGCTGTAAACTGTCACAAGTTCAACATACATATCCTCATCGTCCTCAGGATCGGCCTGTAAGGACCATATGACCGAATCGGCACTGGTACTTGCTTCGAACTCCTCCGTCTGTGCTGTACAATAGAACATATCAGTATCGAATGCATCGACTGATGCTGTCACTGCATATCCCGTGGGAACATAGAAATATGCCTTTCCACTGGAATCGGTCATTACTATCACAGAATAGGTATTACTGCCGATAGTAGTTTCGAATGTAATATCGACGAACGATATTCCCTTGGTTCCACTGGATGTCAACTGACTGTAATACCTGAGTGTTGTCGTGATTGTACGTGACTCTACCATGTCAATATCATTGGTAGCATCCTCTGTCACATTGTATGTTCCTAGGTATGCACTTCCATTTTCATCGTATACGTAGACTGAATACGAACCCGCAGGAAGGACTGCCGAATAGGCTCCATTTTCATCCGTATTGAATATGAAATACTCAACAGAATTAAGGATGTATACGACGGTCGCTCCACTTACGGTATCGCCGTCACTATCTTCCACGGTTCCATCTATTGTATATCCAGACGAACTGGTCATTGTGATCGATGATCCGGTTGTATATCCATAATACACCTTTCCATCAACTACCGCATATGCCGTGTATATCTCACTCGTGCTTCCTCCACTTACAGGAACTTCAAAAGTTGTAGATGTCGAGGACGATGCTACAAATCCTAGAGACATGACCGTTATCAAGGTTCCAGAAGGAACCCCTGATACTGTGATCTCCTTAGAATCGTATACCGTAACCGATGAGGTCTTAGACCCTCCACTGGTGACTGTAATGCTTGAGCTTACAGCAACCATGACCTTTCCATCAGTGGCTGACAATGTGTATGTCGCAGGCACAACCTCAAGGACAGCTGTTCCATCCTCTATCTCGGCTGTGAATTGATATCCGGTTGATGTATTTGTTGCAACAATTGTTCCAGAATCAACAGACTCTCCATATTCATCTGTCACTGTAACGGTGATTGTACCAGTCGTTGCATCGACCATGACACCATCATTGCTTCCAACGCAAACCTCGACCTCTTGTGTTGTTACTGTGGTTCCATCGGTTGTATACACTGTAAGTGTATAGACATCAGGAATCACATTGCTGAAAGAGAAAGTTCCGTTGGATGTATTGCACTGAGCCGTATATCCTGAGGTCTGTCCCTCTATCACCACATACAAATCTTCTGCGTATGGATCTTCATCGTTAACAACAATGGTTCCACTAACACTTGTAGAAGAAATTACATACGTAGAGGGCAGATCGGAAGTGCTTTCAAACGTCTCTATGACTGTTCCACCCGTAGTAGTTGTAGCCCCAGACGATATCGTGATGTAATAATCCGTACCTGTTGGCACCGATATCGTATACGATCCGTCCGCCAATGTCTTGACGACACATGTGGGCACGTATGTTACCACACCGCTGGAATCATAATCTGTGAGTGTGTAGACAGCGACTTCAACGCCGGCTGCTACTGCAGTCCCGCTAGATGTTTCATATTCAACGGTACCGCTCACTTCTGTGGTCGAACTCTCGGTATACTCCATCAGGACAACACCGGACAGATAATTGATCAATCCACCCTGCTCGTTCTGAAGTGCGATTGCTTCATAACCATCCATTTCGACCCATCCATCGGATGAGAGGGTTGCATCGTCGTCAGCATTGTACATGACTGTCCAATATGCAACAGAATAGTTGCTCAATCCATATCCGGGAATTGCCTTTACGGTTCCATCACTGAGTGCCAACGCACTAAGGAAAGACACTGTTGAGGTGTATCCGTAATAAGAAGCGGAAACTCCGATCAAGGACTTCCAGAAGAATGTCTCATACATCGCATCTGTGTATGTCGCATAACCTGTGCTTGTGCTGTATGAGAAGAACTGGGTTATTGCTCCGTATTCGTCGACGAGATAATCATTGAAATACCCTATTGTCGAGAAATATGAGCTGTCACCATAGTACATTGGAATCATACTTCCGTTGACCGCAACATATGTTATGTCCTGATCTGAAACTGCACATACGGCGTCATAGAAATCATCAACATCTGGTTCACATAATGTGGACGTGATGTACTCTGCCAAGACAACATAAAGTGCGTTCTCTTCAGTGATGTCGGAATTAAATCCAGGGTATGTCTCTATGTCAGAAGTGACCGTGTCTATCGCAGACTGAGGATTCTCTATGTATCCGGATATTATGGAATAATCCAATCCTGCTGCAGTTATCGCAGATTTGAAATCTTCGATATCACCAGAAAGGATCAGACGTATCGCCATTGCCGCTGTGGCTCCAGAACTACCATTTGCCAAAAGAATATTGGCCATAGCAGAAGAACCCCCGCCGATGGTATCGGTCACACTGTCGAAACCGCCAGTAAAGGCAGCATCGTTCGAATAGCTGAGCCATGTGACAAGTGCTC